>NZ_JBSVRG010000006.1:0-211150 GCF_054052045.1 Luteimonas sp. A277 | reverse complement strand
CGCTCCTACCCGCGGACGCTCCTACCTGCGGATTGATGCTCCGCTCAGGCGGCGACGAGCAGGACCCGGGCGAAGTTGCGCTTGCCTACCTGCAACACGCCCTCGAAACCCGGGTTGAACACGCGCGAGGCGTCTTCGACCACCACCCCGTCGATCCGCACCGCACGCTCCTTGAGCTTGCGGTTGGCTTCGGAGTTGCTCGGGGTGATGCCGGCGGCGGTGAGCAGCGCGGCAACGCGCAGGCCCTCGGCCGGCACCGCCACTTCCTGCAGCGGCAGCAGCGAGGTGTCACCCTGTCCGGTCACCGCGGCATGCCAGCCTGCAATGGCCTGCTCGGCCGCGGCGGCATCGTGGAAGCGGGTGGCCAGCTCGCGCGCCAGGCGCAGCTTGACCTCGCGCGGATTGAGCGTGCCGGCGTCCACTTCGGCTCTCAGGCGGGCGACTTCTTCGATACCGATGTCAAAGCTCAGCAGCTCGATCCAGTCCCACATGAGCCCGTCGCCGATCTTCATCGTCTTGTTGACGAAGTCGATCGCCGGATCGGTCACGCCGATGTAATTGCCCAGCGACTTGGACATCTTGTTGACCCCGTCCAGGCCCACCAGCAGCGGCATGGTCAGCACCACCTGCGGCTTCTGGCCATGGTGCTCCTGCAGCGCGCGGCCCATCAGCAGGTTGAACTTCTGGTCGGTGCCGCCCAGCTCCACATCGGCCTGGAGCGCCACCGAATCGTAGCCCTGCACCAGCGGGTAGAGGAATTCGTGGATGGCGATCGGCTGCTGCGCGCCGTAGCGCTTGGCGAAGTCATCGCGCTCGAGCATGCGCGCCACGGTATGGGTCGAGGCGAGGCGGATCATGTCCGCCGCGCCCATCTTGCCGAACCACTCCGAGTTGAAGCGCTCCTCGGTGCGTTCCGGGTCCAGCACCTTGAACACCTGCGCCTTGTAGGTCTCGGCGTTGGCCAGCACCTCTTCGCGGCTGAGCGGCGGGCGGGTCGCGCTCTTGCCTGAGGGGTCGCCGATCATCCCGGTGAAGTCGCCGATCAGGAAAATCACCGTATGACCCAGGTCCTGGAACTGGCGCAGTTTGTTCAACAGCACCGTGTGTCCCAGGTGCAGGTCGGGCGCGGTGGGGTCGAAGCCGGCCTTGATCCGCAGCGGCCGGCCGGCGGCCAGACGGGCTTCCAGTTCGTCGGATTTGAGGATCTCGTCGGCGCCGCGGGCGATCTGTTCAATGGCCGGGCCGGAGGGGGAGGCGTGGGACACAGCGGTTCTCGACTCTGCGGACAGGCTGAATGTGACCACCGTCCGCTGGGTTAATGGATTTCTAACGCTTTAGCGCAAAAAGGAAACTCAATACCATCAATCGTTTGACGCGACCTTCTCACGTCTTTATCGTACCGCGCTGACGCCCTCTTCACTCAGACACGGAACGCTATGACGTCTTCAGATCCTGCGTCGGACTCCGAACGCAACCGTCTCGTCCGTATCGCCAACCTTGATCACGTGGCTGCCGGCGAAGCGCGGTCGGTAGATTCGGCGCAAGGACAGCCGCGCGGTTTCACCGGTCGATGGTCCCGGCGCCAGTGGGGACAGGCCAGTTTGCTGGCCACCGCAGGCGCGCTGATTTTCGCGCTGCTCCCCGCCGGCTTCTCCAGTGCCATGCAGGCGGACAGCGGCGACATGCGCATGTCCACCATGGCCCTGGCCCTGCCGCTGGCTCCCGCCCCGGCAAAAGACGCGGCGCCATCCAGCTACTGGGAAACGGTCACGGTGCAGCCGGGCCAGACACTGGGCGAGATCTTTTCCAACAAGGGCGTGCCGGTCACCCTGCTGCACAGCATCCTGGAGACGGCGTCGGCCGAAAAGGCCCTGGGGCGGATCCGCCCCGGCACCGAGCTGGGGTTCGAGTTCGACCCGGACACCGGCAGCCTGAGCGGTTTCCGCTTCGAGCTCAGCAACACCGAACGCGTGGAGCTGGCCGTGGCCGGCACCGCGATCACCGAGCACGTGATCGAGCGTCCTGTGGAAGTGCACACCGCGGTGATCAGCGGCGAGATCCGCAATTCGCTGTTCGGCTCGGCGCGCCAGGCGGGCCTGTCGCCGGGGGCGATTGCCACCCTGACCGACCGCATCTTCCAGTACGACATCGATTTCGCCCGTCAGGTGCAGCCCGGCGACCGCTATTCGGCGGTGGTCGAGGAGCTGTGGCGCGAGGGCGAGCGCGTGGGTAGCGGGGAGGTGGTGGCTGCCACCTTCACCACCGGTGGCAAGACCTTTACCGGGTTCCGCTTCGAGAACGATGGCAAGGTGGAGTACTACGACGCCAACGGCCGCCCGCTCAAGCGCAGCTTCATCCGCTCGCCGATCGAGTTCGCACGCCTGAGCTCGCGCTTCGGCAGCCGCAGGCACCCGATCCTGGGCACCATGCGCATGCACAACGGCGTCGATTACGCCGCCCGTACCGGCACCCCGATCATGGCCGCCGGCGATGCCCGGGTGCAGTTCCGCGGCCGCCAGCGCGGCTACGGCAACACGGTGATCCTGGATCACGGCCGTGGCCACACCACCCTGTATGCGCACATGTCCCGGTTCGGCAACGCGCGCCAGGGCGAGCGCGTGTCGCAGGGCCAGGTGATCGGCTACGTGGGCGCCACGGGCCTGGCCACCGGCCCGCACCTGCACTACGAATTCCGCGTCAACGGCGCGCACCGCGACCCGCTCAAGGTCACCATGCCACCGCCCGAGCCGCTCAAGGGCGCCACGCTGGCCCGGTTCAAGGCCGAGACCGCCCCCACCCTGGCCCGCATGGAGCAGTACGAAACCCTGCACTACGCGCGCCAGCAGGCCGAAACCGCGCCGGCGCTGGCTTCGACCGGCGACAAGGTTTCCGGCAACCGCGGCTGATCCACGAGCCCTCTTTGTCCCCGCTGCATGCAGCGGGCGCCGGCAACGGCTACATTGCCGACGCCCCTTACTGATGCGCACTCCTGATGCGCGCCGCTGATGCGCCGGCATGGCCATGTCCTTCCCGATCCCGATTGAGCGAAGCCTCTACCTGGGCCTGATGTCCGGCACCAGCGCCGACGGCATCGACGTGGCGCTGGTGGATTTCGCCGCCGATGCACCGCCGCGGCTGCTGTCCGGCCACGCCTGGCCCTGGCCTGCCGACCTGCGCCGGCAGCTGGTGGATCTCGGCCAGTCCAGCGCACCGCTGGGCCTGGATGAATTCGGCGAGCTGCACGTGCGTATCGGAGCCACGTTTGCCGATGCCGTCGAGGCGGCGCTGTCGGATCGCGGCATTGCGGCGGACCGGGTGGCGGCCATCGGATGCCACGGCCAGACCCTGCGCCACCGCCCGCACGGGCGCAACGGCGACAACGCCTTCCCCTTCACCCTGCAGCTGGGCGATCCCGCCATCCTGGTCGAGCGCACCGGCATCGCCGTGGTCGCCGACTTCCGCAGCCGCGACGTGGCGGCCGGCGGCCAGGGCGCCCCGCTGCTGCCGGCCCTGCACGCGGCCCTGCTGCACAGCAATGGCGAAGACCGCGCCGTGTTGAACCTGGGCGGGATCGCCAACCTGACGCTGCTGCCAAGCGGCGCGGGCTCCGATGACCGGGCAGTGCGGGGCTTTGATACCGGCCCGGCCAACGGCCTGATGGATGCCTGGTGCCAGCGCCATACCGGCCAGGCCTTCGACCGCGACGGCGCGTTTGCCGCCAGCGGCCAGGTGGATGATGCGCTGCTGGCGCGGCTGCTGGCTGAGCCGTGGTTTTCCCGGCCGGCGCCCAAATCGACCGGCCGCGACCAGTTCCACCTGGACTGGGTACAGGCGCAGCTGCGCGGAAACGAATCCCCCGCCGACGTGCAGGCCACCCTGCTGGCCTTGACCGCCCACACCGTGGTTGACGCCCTGCGCGCAACGCAGCCGCAGACCAGGCGCCTCATCGCCTGTGGCGGCGGCGTGCACAACCCGATCCTGATGGCGGCGCTCGCCGCCCGGCTGCCGGACTGCAGAGTGGAATCCAGCGCCGTCCACGGTCTGGACCCGGATTACGTGGAAGCCATGGGATTCGCCTGGCTCGCCCGTCAGACCGCGCTTGGACTGGCCGGCAACCTGCCGTCGGTGACCGGTGCCGCCGGGCCCAGGATCCTCGGCGCCATTTATCCGGCCTGATCCAGCCGGTATGATCCGGCCGCCCCGGGGAGCTTTCGCCCTACCGGATCAGTGGCTCCGCGCGACCCTGCCGATCATGGCAAAGCCCGGATCGTCGGGGATATTGCCCAGAGCCTCCAGCGCAGCCTGCAACGCCTCGGCTTCGCCCCCTTCAAAAGCGCCGTCGCTCCCCTCACAGGCATGCAGGCCACGCTCCAGTACGTAAGTGAGCGCTTTCGACATGTCCCAGCCGCGGCGCCTGGCAATCCGCTCAATGCGGTCCAACAGCGTCTCGTCAGCATTCCTGAATACGACTTCCGTCACTTTGCAGCCTCCCCCATGGACCGGCTGCGAAATTGCCACATTCCACACCGTGCGGGCAATCTGGGGATAACCCGTAGTCTCAACCCGGCTGGGCGTCCGACCGGGCGTCCGGCGGGCTGTCCCGCGCCTGCGTCCGCAGTCGCCGCTCGCGCACAATCAGGTACAGGCACAGCACCACCGCGGGAATACCGATCGCCGCCACATAGATGAAGTAGTTGAACCAGCCAACTGCATCCACCACCTGCCCGCTGAAGCCGCCGATGAACTTGCCCGGCAGGGTCATCAGCGAACTGAACAGCGCGTACTGGGTAGCCGTGTAGCTGGCCGAGGTGAGGCTGGACAGCCAGGCGATGAACACCGCCATTGCCAGCCCGGCAAAGAAGTTGTCGCCGCTGATGGTGACCACCAGCATCCACGGCTCAGCGCCCACCAGCGCCATCAGCGCGAACAGCAGGTTGGTGGCCGCCGACAGCACCGCGCCCGCCAGCAGCACCCGCAGCAGGCCGTAGCGCACGGTAAGCACGCCGCCAACCAGCCCGCCGAGGATGGTCATGACAATGCCGTAGATACCGGAGATGTTGGCGATCTGCTGCTTGGTGAACCCCAGGTCCAGATAGAACGGGTTGGCCATGGCGCCCATGGAGATGTCGCTGATGCGGAAGGTCCCCACCAGCAGCAGCACCACCAGCGAATGCGGCCCGTAGCGCTTGAAGAAATCCACGAACGGATACACCACTGCGCCGATCACCCAGGCAATCGCGGTGCGCAGCGGAGCCGGCAGGTGGGCGTTGCGGCGATAGAACGTTTGCGCCGCAGGCTCCATGAACGCCACGTCGGTGCGCCGCTGCACCTGCGGCTCGCGGCTGAGCAGGGTGGCCAGCACGCCCAGCCCCATCAGCGCGGCCATGGCCAGGTACACCTGGCTCCAGTCCATCCGCGCGGCCATGTGCAGGGCCCCCGCGCCGGCAGCCAGCAGGGCCATGCGATAGCCGAACACGTAGGTGGCCGACATCGCCGCCTGTTCCGCCGGCGGCGCGGCCTCGATCCGCCAGGCATCGATGGCGATGTCCTGGGTGGCCGAACCGAACGCCACCAGCAGGGCGAACAGGGCCAGGCGCACCAGGTCGGCCATCGGATCGGTCAGCGCCATCCCGGCCAGCCCGGCCACGATCACCAGCTGGGCCAGCAGGATCCAGCTGCGGCGCTGGCCCAGCAACCGGCCCAGCAGCGGCAGCGGCACCCGGTCCACCACCGGCGCCCAGAACACCTTGATCGAATAGGTAATGCCGATCCAGGTAAAGAACCCGATCGCGCCGCGGGTGACCCCGGCCTCGGTCAGCCACGCGGTGAGCGTGCTGAAGACCAGCAGGAACGGCAGCCCGGCGGAAAAGCCGAGCGCGAACATGGAGGCCATCCGCGGTTTGCCGTAGGTGGCAAACGCCCGCGACCAGCGCGAGCCGGCGGGCGCCGCCGCCTGCGCCGGCCCTTGGCTCACTCGCGGTAGTCCACGATGTACGGCGCGTGGTCGGAGTAACGCGGCTCGCGCAGGACCGAGCAGGCCACCAGCCGGTCACGCAGCGACGGCGTCACCAGCTGGTAGTCGAGCCGCCAGCCGACGTTGTTGGCCCGCGCCTGGCCACGATTGGACCACCACGTGTATTCGACCTCGTCGGGCTTGAGCGCGCGGAAGGTATCGACCCAGCCATGGTCGGGCTGCGGCGAGCCGTCGCCACAGGCATCGGCGATCTGGCCGTTGAGCCAGGCCCGTTCCGGCGGCAGGCAGCCGGAATTCTTCTGGTTGCTGGACCAGTTCTTGATGTCGTTGCGCGCGCGCACGATGTTCCAGTCCCCGCACAGCACGTAGTCGCGGCCGCTGGCCAGCCACTCGTCCAGGATCGGCCTGAGCCAATCCATCACTTCGAACTTGTAGCCCTGGCGCAGCTCGCCGGACGACCCGGACGGGATGTAGAACGACACCACGCTGAGGTTGCCGAAGCGGGCCTCGATATAACGACCTTCCTCATCAAACGGCGCCCAGCCAAGTTCGGTACGCAGCTCATCCGGCTCGCGGCGGCTGTAGATCGCCACGCCGCTGTAGCCCTTCTTGGTGCTCGCATCGCGAAAAGCCACGTGATAGCCAGGCGGGCGGAACACCTCGGCGGAGAGCTGGTGCTCCTGGGCCTTGGTCTCCTGCACACACAGGATGTCGATGTCCTGGGTGGCGAACCAGTCGAAAAAACCCTTGTTTGCAGCCGAACGGATACCGTTGGCGTTGAAGCTGACGATGCGCATGGAGCTCCGGAAAAAAGACGGCGCGGCAAGGTTACCCTACCGCGCCGTCGGGCTCCCAACCCCGGGCTTCGTGTCGGACTATCGCTCCGGTGATGGGGTGTCCGTCGTGCTCGGCGGCAGGATCGGGTAGACCACCTCCGGCTGAAGCCCGGTGAGCGTGCGCAGGAAGGCCGCGATCTTCTCCGCTTCCTCGTCGCTGATCTCCCGGCCCAGCTGCGAGGTGCCCATGATCGCCACCGCCTGCTCCAGGCTCCACACCTGGCCGGAGTGGAAGTAGGGCGCGGTCAGCTCCACGTTGCGCAGCGGCGAGGCGCGGAATACGTACTCGTCGGTGGCGGTGGCGGTGACTTCGAACCGGCCCTTGTCCTCTTCAGGCAGGATGTCGGCGCCCGGGCGCTCGAGCACGCCGAACGGGAAGTAGCTCTGGCCGCCGAAGTTGACGCCGTTGTGGCACGAGGCGCAGCCGGTCTCGAAGAACAGTTGCAGGCCCTCGACCTGGGTGGCGGTCATGGCGCTGTCGTCGCCTTCGAGCCAGCGATCAAACGGTGCGCCGGGTGTGACCAGGGTGGTCTCGAACGCCTCCAGGGCCACCGTCATGTCCTCAAAGGTGATGCCGCCCGAATCCGGGAACGCTTCGCGGAACAGCTCCACGTACTGCGGGATGCTCGACAGGGTTTCCACCACCAGCTCCGGCGTGCTGTTCATCTCCACGCTCGCCTGCACCGGTCCGCCGGCCTGCTCGGCCAGGTCCGCGGCGCGGCCGTCCCAGAACTGGGCGGCGTTGAACACCGCGTTGAACACCGTGGGCGAGTTGCGCGGGCCGCGCTGCCAGCCGTGGCCGACCGAGGCCGGCACGTTGTCGGCGCCGCCGGTGCCGATGCTGTGGCAGGTGTTGCAGGTGATCACGTGGCTGCGCGAGAGGCGCGGCTCGAAGAACAGCATCCGGCCAAGCTCCACCCGCTCCGTGGTCACCGGGCGGCCGCTGACTTCGGTCGGCGGATCAGGAATGACACCGAACAGCGACGAGGCGGTCTGGCGCAGGGTGTCAACCGCGCCACCGTCCTGCGTGCTCACGTTGCGGGCCGCGCTGTCGTCCTGCGTGCTCGCGTTGTCGGCCGCGATATCGCCCTGCTCGCTTGCAATGTCATCCTGCGCGCCGTCCGCGATCCCGCCCTGCGCCCTTGCGTTGTCGTCCGCGCTATCGCCCTGCGTGCACGCCACGCCGCCGGCCACAATCGCGGCCACCGCGCCCGCCATCAGCGCGATCCTCCATCGTTTGCCCATTGCTTCGCTCCTGCCTCTGATCATTGCCCATTCTGGATGCCGGGGCGGCGCGCTGCATTGCGCGTAATCAATGCCCTCCCCTGCCGCCTCGCCACCATAACCCGCCGGGGTTAAGGCCTTGCGTAGGCGTGGGCGCCGCCAGGTGCCTTAACATGCAGTCCCCGGACCACCGCCGCATGCAATGACCGACCACCGCTCCCGCTTCCTCCGCCTGGCCATCGAGGCCGATGCCCTGCGCTTCGGGGAGTTCGTGCTCAAGAGCGGGCGCACCAGTCCTTATTTCTTCAATGCCGGCCACTTTGATTCGGGTGCGCGGCTGGCGGCACTGGCCAGCTGCTACGCCGACGCGCTGGAGGCGGCGGGTACGGATTTCGACCTGCTGTTCGGGCCGGCCTACAAGGGCATCCCGCTGGCCACCGCACTGGCGTGTGAATTCGCCGGCCGTGGCCGCGACCTGCCGGTCGCCTTTGACCGCAAGGAAGCCAAGGCCCACGGCGAGGGCGGCTCGCTGATCGGCGCGCCCATGGCCGGACGCCGCGTGCTGGTGGTGGATGACGTGATCACCGCCGGCACCGCGGTCCGCCACGCGCTGGGGCTGATCACCGCGGCGGGCGGCATTCCGGCCGGGATCGTAATCGCGCTGGACCGGCAGGAGGTGATCGACACCGACGCCAGCCCGCGCCGCTCGGCCGCCCAAGCGGTTGCCACCGAGCACGCGATCCCGGTGGTGGCGGTGGCCGGACTTGAAGATCTGCTTGCGTTCACCGGTGAAAGCGCGACACTGTCGACTGAGCAGGCGCGCCTGCGCGATTACCGTACGCGCTACGGCGCCGCCTGAAGACGCATTCGACCGACCGGGGGGACGGAACAATGACCAACGCCATGGCCCGCATCGGCTTCATCATCCTGCCAGGACTTTTCATCCTGCTTGTCCTCGTGTCCTCCGCTGCGCTGGCGCAGCGCGGCAGCACCGAGCGGCGCCTGTATTGCTGGGAACAGGCCGGTCGCAAGATCTGCGGTGACGCCCTGCCCGCCTCCGCCGTCGACGCCGCCCGTACCGAGATCAGCGCCAGCACCGGCCGGGTCCGCGGCCAGGTGGGCCGGGCACTGAGCGATGAGGAGCGCACCGCCGTCGAGGCCGAGGCGCGGCTGGCGGCACAACAGGTCGAAGCGGACGCCGCCGAACGCCGGCGCGACATGGCCATGGTCGAGTCCTACAGCACCGAGGCCGAGCTGGAACGCGCCTACGACAACCGCATCATCCTCATCGACGAGTCGGTCAAGACCTCGCAGATGGGCGTGGCCAACCTGCGCATGAGCCTGCTGACCCAGCTGCGCAAGGCGGCGGAGGCCGAGCTGCAGGGCCAGCCGGTAGCCAAACCGATGGCGGACAACATCGTCAGCCAGCACGGCGACCTGATGCGCCAGCAGGCGATCCTGGAGCAGCAGCTGCGGGAACGCGAAGAACTGGATGCCGATCTGCAGGAAGCCCGCGAGCGCTATCGCAGCCTCACCGCCGGGCGTCGCGGCCAGGACTGATCCAGGCCTCCTTGTGCCCGGGCCGGGCTGCGCACCCGCACCGCGGATCCATGGAAACAGCGCTCCCTGTCACATGCTAGGGTGATTGCGCTCCTATCGGGGGAGGTCCCGATCCGGCACGCGGTGTCTTTTGCAAAGCCGTCTGCGGGAAGAATGTGCACCTGGCGACCCCCTTCGACGCCACCTGCAGCCAGGGCGGCGGCACGAATACGCCTGTCACTATCCGCAAGGAAGAGGGGACCTCATGGATCCAAGCACTTTTTCCCGCCAGTTCGAAGCCAGTCTGGGCCAGTACCTGCCCTCGGTGCTGGGCGCCGTGGCCATCCTTGTCGTCGGCCTGCTGGTGGCCCTCCTGGTCCGTAGCCTGATCCGCAACGGCCTCGGCCGCCTGCGCGTCAACGAACGCATCCACAGCCAGGCCCAGGACCCGGCTGCAAGCAGGCTGGATGTGGTCGGCATCGCGGCATCGATCGGCTTCTGGTTCATCATCATCATCACCCTCATCGGCGTGTTCAGCGTGCTGCGTTTTGACGGGCTGTACGCGCCATTCTCGGCACTCGTTGCCGAGGTCATGCTGTACCTGCCGCGCATCGTGCTGGCCGGGATCCTGGCGCTGGTGGCGTGGCTGCTGGCCACGGTGCTGCGCGCCGGAATCAACCGCCTGATGGCCGCCGGACAGTGGGACGAGAAGCTGTCCGAATCCGCAGGGATCAAGCCGCTCTCCTCGGTACTGGGCAACGTGGTGTACTGGCTGGTGATCCTGCTGTTCCTGCCTGCGATCGTAGGCGCATTGCGCATCGACGGACTGATGGGTCCGTTGACCACCATGACCACGCAGTTCACCGCGGCCCTGCCCAACATCTTCGGCGCGGTGGTGATCGGCCTGGTTGGCTGGCTCATTGCCAAGGTACTGCGCGGGCTGGTCACCAACCTGCTTGAAGCCGCGGGGGTCGACCGCTTCAGCAACCGCGAGCACCTGACCGAAGGGGTGAAGCTGTCCAAGCTGGGCGGCACCCTGGCCTTCATCCTGGTGATCGTGCCGACCCTGATTGCGGCGCTGGACGCGCTGGCAATCTCGGCGATCTCCGATCCGGCGCGGAACATGCTGAACATGTTCCTGGTGGCGATCCCCAACATTCTGGCCGCGACGCTGATCCTGCTGCTGGCCTGGTTCCTCGGCCGCTTTGTGGCAGGCCTGGTGACCAAGCTGCTGGCCAACCTCGGCTTTGACCGGCTGCCGGCGCGGCTGGGCATGGGCCATGCGTTTGAGAGCGGTGATCCTGCGCCAGGATCCGCCATCCCGGCCGCGCCGGGTGTGCCGGAGCCGGGTGCCCTGGAGCCGGGTGAAAGGGCCATTCCTGGGGCGCGCGCTGAGCCCGCTGCGGCCGTCGTGCCGGCACGCACCAGCCTGTCGGCCTTCGCCGGCCAGGTGGCGCTGTTCTTCATCATGCTCTTCGCCACGGTGGAAGCCGCGCACCGGCTGGGCTTTACCGGGGTGCGTGATCTGCTGGCCACCTTCATCGCCTTTGGCGCCGACGTACTGCTGGGCGCGGCGATCCTGGTGATCGGCTACTGGCTGGCTGACGTGGCTGCGCGTGCGATCCAGCGCGCCAACCCGGATGGACGTGCCGGGCTGGCGCGGATCGCCCGCGTCGCGATCCTCGGGCTGGTGCTGGCCATGGGCCTGCGGGCGATGGGCATCGCCGATGACATCGTCAATCTGGCGTTCGGGCTGGTGCTGGGTGCGGTGGCGGTGGCGACTGCGCTGGCGTTCGGGCTGGGTGGCCGCGAGGCGGCTGGGCGGATCACCGAGCGCTGGGCACAGGAGTATCTGGATCGGCGCAGGAACAACGACAGACCGGACGCCTGATCGGCCGGAACTGGTCGACAGTTGCAGCGATCAGGAGAAGAACGGCCCGCTCATGCGGGCCGTTCTTCTTTCTGCCTGTATCCAAGTGATGCTCTCTGGGCAGGAGTCCCGGAAAGAGCTCATGCCTTCGCTTCAGCGCGCCGTGACCTGATGGGCCCCGGCTTTTGCTTTTGAACCACCGCGAATCCGGCACGCGGGTGGCGATGCCCTTGTGTGCGAAATCAAGGAGGAGGCGGTGGCCGCAGGCCATCGCCGGGGGACATTCGCATACAAGGGTATCGGCGCCCGGCGCCCCGACGACCCATCAGCCCCTGCTTTCAGCTTCAGGCCTTGCGCACGAACTCCGACTTGAGCTGCATCGGACCAATGCCTTCGATCCGGCAATCGATGTCGTGATCACCATCCACCAGACGGATGCTGCGGACCTTGGTCCCGCCCTTGATCACCTGTGAGGACCCCTTCAACTTCAGGTCCTTGATCACAATCACCGTATCGCCGTCGGCGAGCGGATTGCCGTTGGCATCACGCACCTCAGCCGCCTGTTCCGCCGCAACCGCCTGGGCGGCCTGCTCCTGTGGAGACCACTCATGCCCGCACTCGGGGCAGACCAGAAGGTTGCGGTCTTCGTAGGCATAGCTGGAACTGCATTTCGGGCAGTCGGGAAGGGTACTCATGATGGAGCTCGCACTGACATGAACAGGCACCATTGTCTCATTTGTGTTGAAACCTGGCCCCGGGCCATGCAGCCGCACCATCAGTGATCAGTCCGGATCGGGCGGCGGCATCTCATGGCGGACCCGCAGGTAGCGGGCAAAGCGCGGCACGCCATTGGCGGTGAAACCGTTGTAGCGGTAGGTCACGTGCAGGCCGATGGCGGGCGGGTCGGCGCGCAGGGCATCGCTCAGGCCGCTGCCGATGCGAAAGCGCAGTCCGTCCGGGCGCTCCACCACCAGGGCACCGGCCTGGCCGGTGTATTTGCCGCGGCCGGGGGTGTAGCCCACTACCCGGGCTTCGGCGTCCTGGAAGGGTTTGAGCTTCAGCAGGGCATCACTGCGTCCGGTGCGGTAGCGCGCCTCATGGTGCTGCAGCATCAGACCCTCGCCGCCGGCATCCACCACCTCCTGCATCAAGGCCTGCAACCGGGCCGGCGTTGTGAGGCGGCGCTGCTCCACCGGTCGCAGCCAGGCTACGCCAGTCGCGGACAACAGGGTTCGCATGGCTTCCACGCGTGCGGCAAAGGGGCCTTCGTGCGCGGGCAGGTCGAAGACCATGAACCGCACTTCGTGCCAGCCGGGGTGCTCTCCTCCCTGCGTCCGCACGATGCCGCTGACGTCCTCGAAGCGGCCGCGTCCGGCCCACAGCTCGCCGTCCATGGGCACCGCCGGCCAGCCGGCGATGAACCAGTCGGGCGCCGGGACACGGTGGCCGCCACGCGTCCACAGCGCGCGGCCATCCCAGTGTCCGCGCACGCCGTCGAGCTTCTCGCTGACGAAGTATTCGGCGACATCGACTCCGTCGCGGTAGTCGGTCGCCAGCATGAGCCGCGGCGGAGCGGCAGCTGCCGGCAATCCCAGCAGCAGCGACAACAGCAGGACAAGTGCGATACGCATGGCCCATCCCTGGCAATGGCGTTGGAGACACCATTACCCGGGCCGCGAATCCGCGCCATCAGGAGCTGCGCATCCGCGGGGTAGGAAAACCCCGCACCAGAAGTCAGAACGGAAGTTCCAGCTCCGGATCGATCTTCAGCAGCTGCCCGCGGAACACGTTCTGGATCCGCTCCAGGGTGGTCTGGTCATCGGCGTCGAAGCGCAACACCAGCACCGGGGTGGTGTTGGAGGCGCGCACCAGGCCCCAGCCATCATTCCAGTCCGCGCGCACCCCGTCGATGGTCGACAGGCGCGCACCCTCCAGCTCGGCCGCGGCCTGGAAGCGTTCGACGAACTCATGCGGGTCATCGCCCGGTGCCGGCACCTTGATCTCCGGCGTGGACACGCCGGCGGGCAGGGCGGAAAGGATCTCCGACGGGGTCTCGTCGCGCGCGGCCAGGATTTCCAGCAGCCGGGCGGCGGAATAGATGCCGTCGTCGAAGCCGTACCAGCGCTCGGCGAAGAAGAAGTGGCCGCTCATTTCGCCGGCCAGCTCGGCCTCGACCTCGCGCATCTTCGCCTTGATCAGCGAATGCCCGGTCTTCCACATCAGCGGGCTGCCTCCGTGGCGCAGGATGTGCCCAGGCAACCGGCCGGTGCACTTGACGTCATAGACGATCACCGCGCCCGGATTGCGCTCCAGCACGTCGGCTGCGAACAGCATCAGCAGTCGGTCGGGGAAGATGTTCTCGCCGTCCCTCGTCACAACGCCCAGGCGGTCGCCGTCACCGTCGAAGGCAATGCCCAGGTCGGCATCCAGCCGCTGGACCATGTTGATCAGGTCCTCCAGATTCTCCGGCTCGCTGGGATCGGGGTGATGGTTGGGGAAGGTGCCGTCGATCTCGCAGTACAGCGGCACCACCTCGCAGCCGATCGCCTCCAGCACCCGCGGGCCGATCTCGCCGGCCACGCCGTTGCCGGCGTCCACCACCACCTTGAGCCGGCGCTCGGTCTGCACGTCGCCGGCAATCCGGTCCACGTACTCGTCACTGATATCGCGCTCGCTCAGGCCGCCCGGCGCATTCGCCGTGTACAGCCGGTCATCGGCAATGCGCGAGTACAGGTCGACGACCGCATCGCCGGACAGCGTCTCGCCGCCGACCACGATCTTGAAGCCGTTGTAGTCCGGCGGGTTGTGGCTGCCGGTCACCGACACGCAGCAGCCGGTGCGCAGGTGGAAGGCGCCGAAATACACCACCGGGGTCGGCGCCAGGCCGATATCAATCACGTTGCGGCCCGCCTTGCGCAGGCCCGCGACCAGGCCGGACACCATGTCCGGACCGGACAGCCGGCCGTCGCGGCCGACAACGATGTCGGTCAGGTCCTGTTCGCGCATCAGCGAACCGATGGCATGGCCGATCAGCTCCGCAACGCCCACGTCCAGCGATTGCCCGACCACGCCGCGGATGTCATAGGCGCGGAAGATGCCGCGGTCGATTTTCACCGCCGGCGTCCTGGCCTTGGCCTCGCCTGCACCGGTCTGGGCCGACTTCGCCTCCGGGGCGGGATCGGCCTGCAGCGACTGGCTCAGGGTAGGGGATTCTTCTTCCACTGTTTCCTCCATTTGCAACAGCTTCGGCGCGACGCGCCAGCTCAGATAAGCCATGAACAGCAACACAAGTGCCGTGACGAAAGGCGTAAAGCCGCGCAGCCCGAAAGGGGCCGCCGGCGCCGCCGGCGCCGCCGCGACCACGCGCATGCCGGTGCCGGACACCGGCATCGACATCCGTTCGGCGGCCTCGATGTAATCGGAATTGCCGCGCTCAAGCAGGGTCACACCACCCTGGCGCAGGGCCAGGTACATCTCCGACTCCTGGATCGCGGCCTGCTCGGTGGCCAGGGTGGCGCGCGTCAATGGCAAGCGGACAAACGCCGCGCCCACCAGCGCCCCACCAGCGCGCGCTGGCGCCGCCAGGGCCAGGCGTGGCGAGCCGTCTTCGCTGATCACCCAGGCCACCGGCTGCTCCGCCACCAAGGCGCCTTCCAGCACCGCGGCGCGGCCAAACCCGTTTTCGCCCAGGCCGGTATAAACGCTCTCAAGGTCGGGCCCGTAGACCGCCAGCTCTTCAAGGTTGGGCCAGTCGGCAGCCATCGCCGCCGAAGCCGCTTCCAGGTCTCCGGCAGTCAGGGCCGCCTGCACCGGCGCGGACTCCAGCCGCGACGACAGCCGCTCCAGCTCGCCACCGACGCTGCGCGCGGTGGCGTGGGCTACGCCATCGCGCGCCTGGCCCAGCGCGCCACGGCGGCTCTCGTCCTGCATCTGCTGCCAGCCGCTCCAGGCCAGCCACAGGGCCAGCACCGCCAGCGCCACGGCCAGCAGCGGCATCAGCGGCCGTGCGTGCGCCAGCATCTGACGCGTCTTCCGGGACTGCTCTGCGTTCATGTCCTTTCCCCCTGGTCAGCGCCGCCCGGTGTGCCCGAATCCCCCGGCACCCCGTGCGCTGTCAATGAAAGTATCCACTACTTCAAGAGTCGCCCGCACGATCGGCATTACCACCAACTGGGCAATTCGATCACCCGGTTCGATGGTGTACGCCTGGTCGCCGCGGTTCCATACGCTGATCATGAGCGGCCCCTGGTAGTCGGCATCGATCAGCCCGGTGCCGTTGCCCAGGACGATACCGTGCCTGTGCCCCAGGCCGGAGCGCGGCAGCACCATCGCGCACAGGCCCGGATCGGCGATATGGATCGCCAGGCCCGAAGGCACCAGTTCCGCCGCGCCGGGCGCCAGCACCATCGGCGCGTCCAGGGCCGCACGCAGGTCGAGCCCGGCACTGGCTTCGGTGGCATAGGCGGGCAGTGGCCAGGCATCGCCATATCTGGCATCGAGCAGTTTGACCTGCAGGGTGTGGTGCATGCGGGGTTTCCGTAGTTGTCAGGGAAGGCGTCCGGCGACCAGGTCCAGCAGCTCACCGGCCAGTCGGGTCTTGGGGCCCGGGCCGAGCTGACGCTGCCCGCTAGGCCAGTACACCGACAGCGCGTTGTGATCGCTCTCGAACCCGCTGCCGGCCACGCCCACCAGGTTGGCGGCGATCATGTCCAGGCGTTTGGCTTCAAGTTTGCCGCGTGCATGCTGCTCGAGGTTGCCGGTTTCGGCGGCAAAGCCGACCACCATCTCCGGACGCTGCGGGTGTCGGGCGACCTCGGCCAGGATGTCGGCGGTGGGCACCAGCTCCAGCACCATGGTGTCGCCGGACTTCTTGATCTTCTCCCCCACCGCGGTGCGCGGGGTGTAATCGGCCACCGCTGCAGCACTGAGGTACACGTCCGCCGGCAGCGCGGACAGCACCGCGTCGCGCATCTGTGCAGCGGAACGCACGTCGATGCGGCGCACGTTTCCGGGCGTGACCAGAGATGTCGGCCCGGCCACCAGCACCACGCTGGCTCCGCGACCGACCGCGGCGGCCGCCAAGGCAAAGCCCATCTTGCCGCTGCTGCGGTTGCCGATGAAGCGCACCGGGTCGATGTCTTCATAGGTGGGGCCGGCACTGATCAGCACCCGCTTGCCTGCCAACACTCCGCTCATCGGCCCAGCGCCGCCACGAGCGCTGCCACGATGGCCATCGGCTCTGCCAGCCGGCCCGGGCCTGACTCGCCTTCGGCAAGTGGGCCGTCGTCGGGGCCGATCACCCGGGCGCCGCGGCCGCGCAGCGTGTCCACGTTGGCCTGGGTGGCGGGGTGCTTCCACATGCGGTGGTTCATGGCCGGGGCGATGGTCAGCGGCGCCTCGCTGGCCAGGCACAGGGTGGTGACCAGGTCGTTGGCAAAACCGTGGGCAAGGCGCGCGATGAGGTTGGCCGTGGCCGGAGCCACCACGATCCGATCGGCCCAACCGGCCAGCTCCAGGTGACCCATGGATGCTTCCGCCTGCGCGTCCCAGAGCGAGGTGCGCACGGCCTCGGCCGACAGCGCCTGGAAGCTGGTGGGGCTCACGAATCGCTGCGCGCTGTCGGTCATTGCCACGCGCACGCTGGCGCCCGCATCGCGCAGGCGACGCACCAGTTCGCAGGCCTTGTAGGCGGCAATGCCGCCGCCCACGCAGACCAGGATGCGCTGGTCATGCAGGTTGTTTCCGGGCTGATCCATGGCGTCGGGAAAGTCCTACCGCGGTCCAAGTCCACAGCTTACCCGAACGCACGGCGTGGCCCGGCTGCGGCGATGCGCCGCGTGGCCGCTAATTGGAACCACGGGACGGCGGCCACGTGCCGCCCCGGCCGGCCTCCCCCTGACCGGCGGCATGCCCCAAAGCGTCCGGCCGCCGTCCCGCCCTCTCATCTGCTCTGAAGGAGTGCTCCTTGCGCATCCGAGACTGGCCCAGCGGCGAGCGTCCGCGGGAAAAACTATTTGCCCGCGGCCCGGCGATCCTGTCCGACGCGGAGCTGCTGGCGATATTCCTCGGCTCCGGCGTGCGTGGCCAGGACGCGGTGTCCACCGCACGCAAGCTGCTGGCCGAACACGGGCCGCTGCGCGCCCTGCTGGAGCGCAGTGCTACGGAGCTGTCCAAGCTGCCCGGGATCGGGCCGGCCCGAGCTTCGCGGTTGGCATCGGCGCTCGAGCTGTGCAACCGCTTCCTTGCTGCCGGGCTCGAACGTGGCGACGCCTTGACCGACCCCAAGGCCGCAGGCATGTATTTCGCCCAGCGCCTGCGCAGCCATCCGCATGAGGTATTTGCCGTGCTGTTTCTGGATACCCGCCACCGCGCGCTGGCCTTCGAGGAACTGTTCCGCGGCACCATCGACGGCGCCGAGGTGCATCCGCGCGAGGTGGTGCGCAGGGCCCTGGCACACAATGCGGCGGCGCTGATCGTTGGCCATAACCATCCAAGCGGCTGCCCCGAGCCTTCAGCGGCCGATCGTGCGGTGACCGCGCAGCTCAAGCAGGCGCTGGCCCTGGTGGACGTGCGCCTGCTGGATCACTTCGTGGTGGGCGATGGCGCACCGGTGTCGCTGGCCATGCGCGGATGGGTGTAGCCGGACTGTTCAGGCCTGCGGCCCGGCTTCGGCATCCGGATCGTAGAACAGGCACACCCTTCGCCCGTCCACTTCGGCCACGCTGATGGGAGTGTCGTAGAGATCGGTCAGCAGGTCGCCGCGGATGATCTGTTCCGGCGGGCCTTCGCTGTGCACCAGGCCCTGCTTCATCGCCACGATCTTGTCCGAATACCAGGAGGCGAAGTTGATGTCGTGCAGCACCACCACCACCGTGCGTCCCAGCTCATCGGCGGCGCGGCGCAGCAGGGCCATCATCCGGCTGGCGTGCCTGATGTCCAGATTGTTGAGCGGTTCGTCCAGCAGCAGGTAATCGGTGTCCTGGGCCAGGGCCATCGCCACGAATGCCCGCTGCCGCTGCCCGCCCGAAAGCTCGTCCAGATAGCGCGTGCGCAGGTCCTCCAAGCCCAGGTAGGTGATGGCTCGGTCCACGTACCCCTGGTCTTCGCGGGAAGGGCGGCCGCGATTGTGCGGGTAGCGACCGAATGCCACCAGGTCCTGCACTGTCAGGCGCACGGCCACATGGTTTTCCTGGCGCAGGATCGCCAGTCGCGTCGCCAGCTGCCGGGTGGGCGTGGTGGCCACGTCCAGCCCGTCGACTTCCACGCTGCCCGAGTCCATGTCCAGCAACCGGCTGATCATTGACAGCAGGGTGGATTTACCCGCGCCGTTGGGCCCGATGATCGACGTCACGCCCCCGGCCTGGAGGGTGACGGAGACGTCATTGACGACGATGTTGTCGCCGTAGGACTTGCTGACCGCACGGGTGACGATCATCTCGCCGCCCCCCTCAGGATCAGGAAGATGAAGACCAGTCCGCCGAGGAACTCGATGATGATCGACAGCGCGGTGCCGAACGAGAACACCCGTTCCATCAGCGTCTGCCCGCCCACCAGGCAGATGATCGCGAGCAGCACCGACGCAGGCAGAACGTGCCGATGGCGGCCGTCCCCGGCCAGGGCGTGGGCCAGGCTCACCACCAGCAGTCCGAAGAAGGTCACCGGGCCCACCAGCGCCGTGGAGACCGACACCAGCACGGCCATGATCACCAGCAGCTGCATGACCGTGGCCCGGTAGTCCACGCCCAGGCTGATCGCCGTTGCCCGCCCGAGCGAGACCACGTCCAGGCTGCGGTGGATCCGCCACAGCGCCGCCGACGCCAAGGCCACGATCACCACCGACACCCCCAGCAACGTGCGGTCGACCGAATTGAAGCTGGCGAAGAAACTGTCCTGCAGCACCAGGAATTCGTTGGGGTCCATCATCCGCTGCATCAGGTTGGCCAGGCTGCGGAAGAACACCCCGAACACGATGCCCACCAGCACCAGCAGGTGCAGGCTGCGGCCGCCACTGATGAACAGCCAGCGGAACAGCGCCACGCTGAAGCCGACCATCGCCACCACCTGCAGCAGGAACTGCAGCCGCGGATCCACCGCGGCCAGCGCCCGGGAGGTGAAGAAGAAGATGACGAACGTCTGGATCAGGATGAACAGCGTGTCGAACCCCATGATCGCCGGGGTCAGGATGCGGTTGTTGGTGACGGTCTGGAACAGCACCGTCGACACCGCGATCGAGTAGGCCACCAGCACCAGACCCAGCAGCTTGGTGCTGCGGAAGGGCAGCACGAACTGCCAGTTGCCGCGCGCGCCCAGCAGCATGAAGCAGGCAATCGCGGCCAGCGCCAACACTGCCAGCCCCGCGATCACCAGCCGGGGACGGTCCATGCGTGCGCTTGCAGCCATCAGGCTAGCCAGCTGCGCCACGGCGCCTCCGCAGCAGCAGGTAGAGGAAGATGCCGCTGCCGGCCACGCCGACCACCACGCTGATCGGGATCTCATACGGTGCACGCACCAGGCGCCCGAAGATGTCACAGGCCAGCACGAATCCCGCCCCGCCAATGGCCACCCAGGGCACTGCCCGGCGCATGTTGTCGCCCACCAGCAGGCTGACCACGTTGGGCACCACCAGGCCGAGGAACGGGATGATCCCCACCGACACCAGCACCACGGCGCTGATCACCGCCACGATCACCAGCCCGCCCATCATCACCCGCCGGTAGTTGAGCCCCAGGCTGGTGGTGAGGTCCCGGCCCAGCCCGGCCACCGTGAACCGGTCGGCGGCCAGCCAGGCCACCACCAGGCCGGCAAACCCGATCCAGAGCAGCTCGTAGCGCCCGCTGAGCACGCCGGAAAAATCACCCACCCGCCAGGCCAGCATCGTGCCCATCAGCTCGTGGCGGTAGGCAAAGAAAGTGGTGACGGCGCCAATCACCCCGCCCAGCATCACCCCCACCAGCGGCGGCAGGAATACATCGCGCAGCGGCACGAACCGCAGGATGCGCACGAACAGCGCCGTCCCGGCCAGGGCGAAACAGGCCGATACACCCATCTTGGCCATCATCGACCAGCCCGGCACCAGGATCGTCGCGGTCAGGAAGCCCAGCGCCGCCGAGTCCGCAGTGCCCACCGTGGTCGGCTCCACGAAGCGGTTGCGCACGACCATCTGCATCACCAGCCCGGCGATGGCCATCGATGCGCCCGCCAGCATTGCCGCCAGCGTGCGCGGAATGCGGCTGACCAGCAGCACCTGCAGATCGCGGTCAGCGGCTCCCGACAGCAGCGACGACAGCCGCACCGGGCTGACTCCAACCATCAGGCTGGCAACAGCCAGTGCGGCCAGCACCAGGGCCGCCACGGCCAGCGGCTGCAGTGACAGCCCCTGGCGCAGGGACGTGCTGACATCGACCCCCGCCCGGGCCGCCGGCGCACCGCGGATCACCTCAGGCCTCCGGCGCGACGGCGTCCAGCACCTGGGCAGCCAGGCGGGTGACCGAGGTGTAGCCGTGCATCACCACGTAGGCGGGCACCGGATCCAGGTACACAACCTGGCCCTCCTGCCACGCGGTGGCCTGGCGCACCAGCGCGTTGTCGAGCAGCGCGCGCGCCGCCCCACTGTCACCCCCGGCCACGCCGGCATCGCGATCCACCACGAACAGCCAGTCCGGATCGGCCTCGAGGATGAATTCGAACGACACCGAGTCACCGCCGTGGAAGCGGTCGTCCACGTCCTCCATCACCGGCGAAAAGCCGGCTTCGGTGAAGATCCAGCTCAAGCGCGAGTTCGCGCCATACACGCCCAGGCGGCCGGCATTGGTCACCAGCACCATGGCGGTACCGGCACCGGCGCTGCGCTCACGCAGTTCGGAGAACTTCGCGTCGATGTCCGCGCTGAGCTCGGCGGCGCGCTCCTCGCGGTCGAAGACCCGGCCAAGCGTGGCGATGTTCTGCTTCACCCCTTCCACCAGGCTGGCGTTGTCCACCGTCAGGTCGATGGTGGGCGCAATGCCGGACAGCTCGGGAAGCGCAGTACGCGAGCGGCCGGCCACGATCACCAGATCCGGGCGGGCCGCACTGATGGTTTCGTAATCGGGCTCCTGCAGGGTGCCGGTCTTCAGGTAGGGATCGGATCCGTAATGCCGCAGGTAATCGGGCAGCCCGGCGCCGGGAACGCCGATCACCGCCTCCACGCCGAGCGCGTCCAGGATGTCGAGCACGGCCATATCCTGCACGACCACCCGCTGCGGCTGGCCCGCCAAGGTGATTTCACCCTGCTGGTGTTCGATCCGGATGCCTTCGCCGGTTTCAGCATTGGTATTGGGCGTGGGGCCGCTGCAACCGGCCAAGGCGGCAACCAGCGCCGCCAGAACAATGGTTTTTCTCATACGGCCTTTCTTCAGCAGCCGACGGGAGGCAGCTGACTGTGGGGGGATTGAATGACAATGATAATAGGAATCATTGTCAAAGTGGATCGATCAACCCGGCTCGCCCCCGGAAAGAGTCAGATTCGGACGCGATTCCAAGCCCCGGCGCCGGGCTCGGCTACACTATCGGGCCCTGCGCAATCCCCACGCACACCAGTGAAATCCCAGCTTCGCGCGCTAGTTTCCCAAGCTATCGATGTTCTCCGTGCCGACGGCCGGCTGCCCGCCGATGCCGCCGCGCCCGCTTACGTCATCGAACGCCCCAAGGACCGCAGCCACGGCGACTTTTCCACCAACGCCGCCATGTTGCTGGTCAAACTGGCCAACCAGGCCGGCCAGCGCACCAACCCGCGCGCGCTGGCCGAGTCGCTGATCCAGGCCCTGCCGGACAGCGACCTGGTGACCGGAGTGGACATCGCCGGTCCGGGATTCATCAATTTCCACCTCAGCCCGGCGGCCTGGCACGGCCAGCTGCGCCTGGTGCACGCCCAGGGCGCTGCCTACGGGCGCAACGACAGCGGCAGCGGTCGCGTGGCCGGCGTTGAATATGTCTCGGCCAACCCGACCGGCCCGCTGCACGTGGGTCACGGCCGCGCGGCGGTGATCGGCGACTGCATCGCGCGGGCGCTGGCCGTCAACGGCTGGAGCGTGAAGCGCGAGTTCTACTACAACGATGCCGGCGTGCAGATCGAGAACCTGGCCCATTCGGTGCAGGCACGCGCCCGCGGCCTGAGGCCGGACGACGCCGGCTGGCCGGAAGATGGCTACCGCGGCGATTACATTGCCGACGTGGCCCGCGCCTATCTGGATGGTGCCCGCGTTGAGGTGGAAGGCCAGACGGTGTCGGCCAGCGGCGACATCGAGGATTTCGACGCTATCCGCCGCTTCGCCGTGGCCTGGCTGCGCAACGAACAGAACGATGACCTGGCCGCCTTCGGCGTGTCCTTCGACGTGTACTACCTGGAATCGTCGCTGTACGCCGACGGCAAGGTGGAGGACACCGTGAAGCGGCTGGTTGAACGCGGCCATGCCTACGAGCAGGACGGTGCGCTGTGGCTGCGCACCACCGACTTCGGTGACGACAAGGACCGCGTGATGCGCAAGTCCGACGGCACCTACACCTATTTTGTACCGGACGTTGCCTACCATCTGTCCAAGTGGGAGCGCGGCTACGAGCGCGCCATCACCGAACTGGGCGCCGACCACCACGGCTCGCTGGCGCGGGTGAAGGCCGGCCTGCAGGCGCTGGACGAAGGCATTCCACAGGGCTACCCGGAATACGTGCTGCACCAGATGGTCACGGTGATGCGCGGCGGCGAGGAAGTGAAGCTGTCCAAGCGCGCCGGCAGCTACCTGACCCTGCGCGACCTGATCGACGAGGCCGGTCGTGACGCGACGCGCTGGTTCCTTGTGGCACGCAACCCGAATTCACAGCTGGTGTTTGACATCGACCTGGCGCGCAGCCAGTCACTCGACAATCCCGTTTACTACGTGCAGCTCTCGCACGCGCGCATCTGCGGCCTGCTGCGGCAGCTGGACGAGCGCGGGCTTGGATTCGACCTCGAGGACGGCCTGTCACAGTTGCCGGACGTGGACAATCCGGCAGCGCGCGAGCTGCTGGATGCGATCTCGCGCTGGCCGGAAACGGTGGCCGCCGCCGGGGAACAGCTGGAACCACACCTGATCACCACTTACCTGCTGGAACTGGCACAGTCGTTCCAGACGTATTACAACGACAACCAGTTCCTGGTGGATGACGCCAGCGTGCGCAACGCGCGCCTGGCGCTGGCCCTGGCGACCCGCCAGGTGCTGGCCAACGGAATGGAACTTGTAGGCGTGGCAGCCCCGGAGAGGATGTAGTTCAAATGGCGGTAAGGAAAGGCAAGTCGCAGGCGCGACGCAACAGTGGCAACGGCAACGGGCTTCCCGGCTGGGCGTGGATGCTGATCGGCATCCTTGTCGCGGTGATCGCGATCCTGGTCGCACCCCGGTTCTTCAAGTCCGAAGGCGAGGACGGTTTCTACCGCCCACGCGCGAATCCCGACGCCACTCCGGCCCAGGCCAGCAGCCCGGGCGAGGACGACGCGCCCGCACGGCAGCCCGACCCGCTGCCCGCACCCACCAGCGATCCCGAGTACGACTTCTACACCCTGCTGCCGGGCCAGGAGGTGCCGATGACCGACGCCGAGCTGGCCGCCAGCGCCAAGGCCGAGCAGGCGCGCGAGCGCCAGGCGGCGCAGCGCGATGCGGACGCCGCGCAGCCGGCCGACACCGCCCCTGCCACCGCGGCGTCAGCGCCTGCTGCCACTCCTGCCGCGCCCTCGACGCCGCGGGCCACCTCCGCGGCATCGGCCGCACCTGCTGCTGACACCACCGCCCGCTACCTGCTGCAGGCCGGCTCGTTCAGCGCGTCCGGCGATGCCGAGGCGCTCAAGGCGCGCATCGCCCTGCTTGGGCTGGGTGCACGCGTGGAATCGGCCCAGGTGGAGGGCCGCACCGTCTATCGCGTGCGCATGGGACCTTACGGCACCGCCTCGGAGCTGGCCGAAGCCAAGGGCCGGCTGGAGAACGGCGGCCTGGACGCGATGGCCATCCGGGTGCAGTAATCATCCGAAGCACTACGGCGAAGGAGCGCTGACATGATCCGAACCAGTCCCCATCTGATGCTGTGCCTGGCCCTTGCATGGGCCGGCTCCGCCGCCGCCGCAGGCGTGGATTGCGAGGCCCCCGATTCATGGGCCGGGCGCACGGTGTGCTCCAGTCCCGCGCTGCGTGGCACCGACCAGCAGCTGCAGACCCTGGCGCGCGAGGCGCGGGAGCGGAACCAGGACCCCGCCGCCTTCGATGCCGCCCAGGCCGAATGGGCCGACCAACGGCGCAATGCATGCAACACGATCCGCTGCCTGCAGACCAGCTACTCCAGCCGCATGGACGAGTTGCGCCTGCAGGTGGCTGGTGGCCGTCCGCCGCTGCTCACCCCGGGCACCTATCACCGCCACCCGGCCGCAGAGGATGGATCGGCTCCGGCGCTGTGGATCGAGGTGCTGGAACAGGACCGTTACCGGCTGCGGGTGCTGTCGGCGAGCGATGACATCCGTCCGGTGGAAGGCGAGTTCACCGAGCGCGTCGGCAGCGCGCGCTTCACCGCCCCGGGCTGCACCTTTACCCTGGCCTTCGCGCCGGACGTGATCGTGCTGTCGGGCGCTGCCGGCGAGCTGTGCGGCAGCGCGCTTGAAGGCAGCTACCTGCGTACGTCTTCAGACCAGTAAGCGGCGGGCCACGGGGTGACGCCGCCGGGCGGTTAAACTGGCGAGATGGAAAAAACCATCCTCATCACCGGCGCCACCGCCGGATTCGGTGCCGCCGCGGTGGACCGCTTCATCAACTCCGGCTGGCAGGTGATCGCCACCGGCCGGCGCGCTTCACGCCTGCAGGAACTGGTGGACCGCCATGGCGCGGCACGGCTGCACACCGCCGCCTTCGACATCCGTGACGCCGATGAAATGCAGGCCGCGCTGGATGACATTCCCGAGCCGTTCCGGGCGATCGACGTGCTGGTCAACAACGCCGGTCTGGCGCTCGGCACCGCGCCGGCGCAGCAGGCTGACCTGTCGCAGTGGCGGCAGATGATCGACACCAACGTGACCGCCCTGGCCAGCCTTACCCATGCGCTGCTGCCGACATTGATCGAACGTCGCGGCGCGATCATCAACATCAGTTCGATTGCCGGCAGCTGGCCCTATCCCGGGGGCAACGTATACGGCGGCACCAAGGCCTTCGTCACCCAGTTCTCGCTGGGCCTGCGCTCGGACCTGCACGGCACCGGGGTGCGGGTGACCAGCATCGAGCCGGGCATGGCGGAAACCGAGTTCACCCTGGTCCGCACCGGCGGCGACCAGGCGGCATCCGACACGCTCTACGGCGGTGCAAGCCCGATGACCGCGGCAGACATCGCCGACACCATCTTCTACGTCGCCACCCTGCCGCCGCACCTGAACATCAACCGGCTCGAGATCATGCCGGTGAGCCAGTCCTTCGCCGGTTTCCAGGTGCACCGCGCGTCGGGGGCGTAGCCCCGACCTACGGGACTTTCCCGGTGAGGCAACGTCGCATGTAGGTCGGGGCTACGCCCCCGACGCGCAGGTCACTCCGTCGGCTTGCCGTCGTAGTGATCCGCCTCGTGCTGGGCCTCGGCGATCGCCGCCGTGGTGTGCACGGTGCCATCGCGGTGTTCGGGCGGGCCGTACAGGGTGTAAAGCTTGAGCGGCTCATCGCCCCGGTTGATGACGTTGTGCTCCGCGCCCGCCGGGACAACGGCGATCTCATCGTGCTCCAGGGTGTGGCTGACGCCGTCGATCAGCAGGGTGGCCTTGCCCTGTTCGACCCGGAAGAACTGGTCGATGTCCGGATGCACTTCACTGCCGATTTCTTCGCCCGGTTGCAGGCACATCACCACCAGCTGCATGTGCGCGCCTGTGTAGAGCACACGGCGGAAATCGGTGTTCTCGAGGGTGCGCTCCTCGATATTGTCGGTATAGCCTTTTTTCATGGAACCTCCGTGCAACGGAACTGGTGAGGGGGGCGCCGCATCAACCCAGCGGCGAATCGTCCAGGTAGGTGTATCCGGTCAGGCCCGCCTCCAGCGCCTCGTTCAGGCGGGATGCTTCGGACTTGGACAGGTCCGCGGCGCCGACCTTGGCGCGGTAGATGCGGCGCAGGTCGTCTATACGGTAGCCCACGTAGTCGAGCATCACATCGGTGGTGTCGCCGCGACGCTGCTGGGTGATCGCATAGCCGCCGGCTTCGTCGAGCTTGACCTCGATCGCATCAGTGTCACCGAACAGGTTGTGGATGTCGCCGAGGATCTCCTGATAGGCGCCCACCAGGAAAAATCCCAGCCGATAGCTCTCGCCGCGGCGCAGCGGGTGCAACGGCAGCGAGCTGTCCAGGTCCTCGTTCTCCACGTAGGTGTCGATCTTGCCGTCGGAGTCGCAGGTCAGGTCGGCGATGGTGCCGCGCCGGGTGGGCTCCTCGTCCAGGCGATCGATCGGCACGATCGGGAACACCTGGTCGATCGCCCACACATCGGGCATGGATTCGAACACGCTGAAGTTGACGAAGTACTTGTCCACCAGCCGCTCGCTGAGCTCATCGAGCAGCGGGCGGTGGCTCTTTTCGTGATAGGTCAGCCGCGCCTTCACCGCGTGGGCGATGGCGTAGAACAGGTCGTCGATGCGCGCGCGATGCACCAGGTCCAGCTGGCCCAGCGCATACAGGGCCAGGCCCTCGGCGTGGTGGTGCTGGGCTTCGTGGAACAGCTCCACTGCCGGGCGCTGCTCCATTTCGGCGTGGATCGCGCGCAGGTGCCGCATCACCGGCGGCTCATCGTCATGTTCGTCGGGGAGCCGGCCTTCCGGGGCCGCTTCAACCTCGGAGACGTTGGCCACCAGCATCGCATGATGGGCGGTCATGGCGCGGCCACACTCGGTCACGATCCGCGGCTGCGCCAAGCCGGCTTCGGCGCAGGCTTCAGCCAGCGGCTGGACGATGGTAGAGGCGTACTGGGCGATGCCGTAGTTGACCGAGTTGTAGCTGCGCGAGCGGGTGCCCTCGTAATCGATCCCCAGGCCGCCGCCGACATCGAAGTATTCAATGTTCGCGCCCAGCTTCGACAGCTCCACCAGGTAGCGCGTGGCCTCGCGCATGCCCCGGGCGATGTCGCGCACGTTGGAGATCTGCGAGCCCATGTGGAAATGCAGCAGCCGCAGCGCATCGTCCATGCCGGTATCACGCAGCGACTTCCACAGAACCAGCAGCTGGCGCGGCGAGAGCCCGAACTTGGCTTTGTCACCGCCCGAGTTCTGCCATTTGCCCGCGCCCAGAGTCGCCAGGCGCATGCGCACGCCCAGCGCCGGCTCAACGTCCAGCGCTTTGGATTCCTCCATCACCAGGCGCAGTTCGGAAGGCTTCTCGATGACGATGAACACGTTCATGCCGAGCTTGCGCCCGATCAGCGCCAGGCGGATGTACTCGCGGTCCTTGTAGCCGTTGCAGATCACCAGCCCGCCGGGCCGCGAGAGCGCCAGCACCGCCATCAGCTCGGGCTTGCTGCCTGCTTCAAGGCCAAACCCTTCCCCGGCATGTGAGGCCAGGGTGCCGGCCACGCCGCGATGCTGGTTGACCTTGATCGGATAGACAGCGGTATAGCCGCCGTCATAGTCCGCGTCGGCCTGAGCCTGCGCAAAGGCCTCCTGCAGCGCGCGCAGGCGATCGCTGAGGATGTCCGGGAAGCGCACCAGCACCGGCAGCTTCACCCCCTGCTCCAGCGCGCGGTCAACCACGTCCGGCAGCACGACCGACGGGCCGCCCGGGCCCCGCGGACGCACCAGCATCCGGCCGCCGTCATCCACGTCGAAATAGCCCGACGACCAGTGCGGAATCGAATAGGTCTTGCGGGCGCGGTCAGGGGACCAGGCGGTCATGGGCATGATCCGGAACGGGGGAGCGGTAATTGTAGGCCGGTCTTGCGCCGCCACGCCCCGACCGATTTTTCCACGGGCCATACTCACGGAGCGCCGCTGGCTTGATGGCAGCAACATCGCGGCCACCCTACAATGCGCGGCTTCCGCAACGCCCTGGACACCGCCGCATGAATGCCCCCACCTGGCTGTACGAAAATTTCGAGCCCACCGGCTCGGCGATCGGCTTCCGCGTCACCCGCAAGCTGGACGAGGTGCAGTCACCGTTCCAGAAGATCGAGGTGTATGAATCGACCGACTGGGGCAATGTCATGCTGATCGACGGCGCGATGATGGTCACCAGCCGCGACAACTTCCTCTATCACGAGATGATGTCGCACCCGGCGCTGTTCACCCACCCGGACCCGAAGCAGGTGGCGATCATCGGCGGCGGCGACTGCGGCACCCTGCGCGAGGTGCTGCGCCACCCGGGGGTGCAAAAGGCCGTGCAGTGCGACATCGACGAGCAGGTGACGCGCATGGCGGAGAAGCATTTCCCCGAGCTGTGCGAGTCCAACGACGACCCGCGCGCGCAGATCATGTTCGACGACGGTATCGCGTGGATGGAAAAGTGTGCCCCGGGCAGCCTCGACGTGATCATCGTGGATGCCACCGATCCGGTCGGCCCGGCCGTGGGGCTGTTCAACCAGGCGTTCTTCGAAAGCTGTTTCCGCGCCTTGGGTGAGGACGGGATCCTGGTGCAGCAGTCCGAGTCGCCGCTGGTGCTACTGGACCTGATCCGCGACATCCGCGCCGAGATGGGCAAGGCCGGCTTCGACAGCTTCCAGACCCTGCCCTTCCCCCAGCCCTGCTACCCCAGCGGCTGGTGGAGCTGCACCCTGGCCCGCAAGGGCGGGCGCGGCTTCGATTTCCGCGAGGGCGAGGCTGCTGCAAAGCCGTTTGATACCGGCTATTACAACGCCGATATCCACCGGGCGGCGCATGTGCTGCCGCCCTTCATGCAGGACGCTCTGGCGCCCTGACCGCGATTACCAGCCTTCGGGGCGATTCGTGTCCCCGCAGGCAGTGACGCAACGCGCGTTGCGGGACATGTCGGCCCCGCGCTGCGCCGCCTCGTGTTCGGCACGCCGCTGGGCCACCGTCTTGCACACCCGCTGGGCGCGGTTGCTGCCGGTTGGACGCACCCGCTCGCAAACCATTCGCTCGTCTTCGGCCTGGTTGATGATGGCGGAGATCGACTCCAGCGAATTGAACAACGCCACCTGATCGCGCTCGCCCAGTTCGGTGGAGCGCTCACGGCCCTCCAGAAGCGAAAACACCGTGTCCTGCTTGTCCAGCAGCTCGCGATGGGTGCGCTCATCAAGGTCCTTGTAGCGTCCTTCGCGGGCCACCGCTTCCTGCCTGATTTCCTGCTGCTGCTGCAGGATGGCCTGCGCATCGGTATTGACCACCACGTCCCCGGCGAGAACTCCCGCGGAAACCACCAAAGCTGCAGTTGCAAATCCGAGCGCCAACATGAACGATTTCATTTCAGGTGTTCCAGCTTCTATTGAAATGCCAGCCTAACCCTGCACCGCTCCGGGATTCAACCGGTTTCGCACCCGGGGCTACAGCGCATCGGCGTCCAACTCCCCGGTACGGATCCGCACCACGCGCTCCAGCGGCTGCACGAATATCTTGCCGTCACCGATCTTGCCGGTATTGGCCGAAGCGAGGATCGCCTCCACCACCGGATCCAGCTGGTCCTGGGTAACCGCTACCTCCAGCTTGAGCTTGGGCAGGAAGTCGACCACGTATTCGGCGCCGCGGTAGAGCTCGGTGTGGCCCTTCTGGCGACCGAACCCCTTCACCTCGGTCACGGTGATGCCGGTCACACCGGCCTCGGCCAGTGCTTCTCGCACGTCGTCGAGTTTGAACGGCTTGATGATGGCCACGACCATCTTCATCACGCGGACTCCATCTGGACTGGGCGCAGCATAACCGGCCAAGGCATGCCCTACACGCCGGGTACAATGCGCCGCCGTACGGTCCGGTCAGGCTTTTCCTACTCCCTGACACGGCCGCCGCCGACAGCATTCCTCCGCGCCCTGCGACATGCTGCCCCCAACACTCCCCGGAGGATGGACAACCCATGATCGATCTCGGCCACATTGACGACCTCGCCCGCCGCCTCAGCGGCCTGGTTCCGCCTTCCATGCGCGAAAGCCGCGAAGAATTGCAGGAAAACTTCAAGGCCGTCCTGCAGAGCGGCCTGACCAAGCTCGATCTGGTCAGCCGGGAAGAATTCGAGGTCCAGCGCGCCGTCCTGCTGCGTACCCGCGAAAAACTCGAGGCGCTGGAACAGGCCGTGCAGTGGCTGGAAGCAGAGCTGGAAGGCAAACCTTCCGCGTCCTCGGCCCCGCCCTCTCCGACCCCTCCCTCACACTGAGTCCTCCCCATGACACTCGCACTCGTGCATGGACGCGCGCGTGCGGGGGTATCGGCCCCCGCGGTGGCGGTTGAGGTCCATCTGGCAGGGGGGCTGCCCGGCATGTCCATCGTCGGCCTGCCGGAAGCCGCGGTCCGCGAAGCCAAGGACCGTGTCCGCGCCGCCATCCAGTGCGCGCAGCTCGAATTCCCCCAGCGGCGGATCACCGTCAACCTCGCCCCGGCCGACCTGCCCAAGCATGGCGGGCGATTCGACCTGCCCATCGCACTTGGCATCCTGGCCGCCAGCGGGCAGATTCCCGCCGAAGCGCTGCGCGACGCCGAATTCATTGGTGAGCTTGGCCTGACCGGCGAACTGCGCGCGGTGGACGCCGTGCTGCCTGCCGCGCTGGCCTGCGCGGCCGCAGGCAGACGGCTGATCGTTCCCGCGGCCAATGCCGGCGAAGCCGCCCTGGCTGCAGGTGCGCAGGTCTTTGGCGCCCGCACCCTGCTGGAAGTCTGCGCCCTGCTCAGCGGCCGGAAGTCGCTCCCCGCAGCCAGCCCGGCCCCGCTCCGTCCACGCACGGGGCCGGACATGCGTGATGTCCGTGGCCAGCTGCAGGCCCGGCGCGCGCTGGAGATCGCAGCGGCTGGAGAGCATCACCTGCTGTTTTCCGGGCCTCCCGGCTGTGGAAAAACCCTGCTGGCCTCGCGCCTGCCCGGCCTGCTGCCGCCAATGGACGAATCACAGGCGCTGGAGGCCGCTGCGGTGGCGTCAGCAGCAGGGCGCCAGCTTGACGTCAGCCGCTGGCGCGAGCGCCCGTTCCGCGCCCCGCACCACACTGCCAGCCCTATTGCGCTGGCCGGCGGTGGCGGCGAACCACGTCCGGGAGAAATCTCCCTGGCCCATCACGGCGTCCTGTTCCTGGACGAACTGCCCGAGTGGCAGCGGCGCGCACTGGAAGTGCTGCGCGAGCCGCTCGAGTCAGGCTCGGTTACCGTGTCCCGCGCCGCCCGGCAGTGCACCTTTCCCGCCCGCTTCCAGCTGGTGGCAGCCATGAATCCCTGCCCCTGCGGCTGGGCCGGCGATGTCTCAGGCCGATGCCGCTGTGGAGAGGACGCCATCCACCGCTATCGGGCGCGGGTATCGGGCCCGCTGCTGGACCGGATCGACCTGCACGTGGACGTGCGCCGGCTGCCGGCGCAGCTGCTGCGCCCCGATGCCCCCGATGGAGAAGCCAGTGCGCCTATCCGTGCCCGGGTGGAAGCCGCGCGCGAACGGCAACTGACACGTGCAGGCGTGCCCAACGCACGCCTGGACCATGCCCGCACGCTGGATACCTGCCGCCTGGCATCCCCCGACCAGCTGCTGCTCGAGCGCGCCATCGAATCGCTCCAGCTTTCCGCACGGGCCATGCATCGCATCCTGCGCGTGGCCCGCACCATTGCCGACCTGGCCGACAGCGATTCCATTGCCACCGTGCATCTGACCGAAGCGCTGGGCTATCGCGGCTTCAACAGCCAGCAGGCCCCGCTGGCCGCCTGACCCTGTCGATGGCCATCGGGCGGATTTAACACCCAGGCAACACGCGAAGCCCCGGTTCCGGCTAAATTCCGCCGGTGCTGCACCACTCAACGGGGAATACCAATGCAACATCGTTCACTGCTGCTTGCCAGCTGCATCGCACTGTCCCTCGCCGCCTGCGGTCCGCGCGGCGATAACGGCGATACGGACACTGCCGTCCGCACCGGGCCGTCCTCCATCGACGAAATGGAGCTGATCCCGCGCGAAGCCCTGTTTGGCAACCCCGAGCGCGCCAGCGTGCGCATCAGCCCGGACGGCCAGTACCTGAGCTGGATCGCACCGGTCGGCGGGGTGCTCAACCTCTGGGTTGCCCCCGCCGATGACCTCAACAACGCGCGTCCGGTCACCCGTGACGAGGGCCGCGGCATCCGCGCCTATTTCTGGAGCTACCGTCCCGGCACCCTGCTGTACCTGCGTGACAGCGGCGGCGACGAAGACTTCCACCTCTATGCGCTGGATCTGGAGAGCAGCGAAAGCCGCGACCTGACGCCGTTCGAGAAGACCACGGCCACCGTGGTCGGAGTCAGCCGCAACCACCCGGACAGCATTCTGGTGGGCATGAACGACCGCGACCCGCAGTGGCACGACCTGTACCGGGTGGACCTGGCCAGCGGCGAGCGCACGCTGGTGGAAGAAAACAGCGGCAAGATCGCCGGCTACCTGGCCGACGCCGACTACAACCTGCGCTACGCCATGCGTTCGCGCCAGGACGGCGGCATGGACATCCTGCGCCGCGAGGGCGATGGCTGGAAGGAACACGACGCGATCCCGTTCGAAGACGCGATGAGCACCTCCCCCAGCGGCCTGACCCTGGATGGGCAGACCCTGTACATGCTCGATTCGCGCGATCGCAACACCTCCGCCCTGTACGCGATCGATACCGCCAGCGGAGAGCGGACCCTGATCCATGAAGACGGGCGCGCCGACGTCAGCGGCAGCCTGTCCGACCCGGCCACCGGCGAAATCCAGGCGGTGTCGGTCAACTACCTGCGCGACGAGTGGACGGTGCTGGACGACAGCATCGCTGCGGACCTGGAGAAGCTGGAGCAGATCGGCCCGGGCGAAGTGGGCGTGGGCTCGCGCACCCTCGACGACCGCACCTGGATCGTCACCTATTCCGCCGCCGAGGCCCCGGCCAGCTACTACCGCTACGACCGCGACAGCGGCGAGCTGACCGAGCTGTTCTCGGCCCGGCCTGCGCTGGATGGCATGCCGCTGGTGCCGATGTGGCCAGTCGAGCTGAGCTCACGGGACGGCCTTAACCTGGTCAGCTACCTCACCCTGCCCGCCCACGCCGACCCTGACGGCGACGGCAAGCCCGACACCGCTGTGCCGATGGTCCTGCTGGTGCACGGCGGTCCGTGGGCGCGCGACTATTACGGCTACAGCAGCTACGACCAGTGGCTGGCCAACCGCGGCTACGCGGTGCTGAGCGTGAACTTCCGCGGCTCCACCGGCTTCGGCAAGGAGTTCACCAACGCCGGCGACGGCGAGTGGGGCGCGAAGATGCACGACGATCTCATCGATGCGGTGCAATGGGCGGTCAACAAAGGCATCACCACCGAGGACAAGGTGGCCATCATGGGCGGCAGCTACGGCGGCTATGCGACGCTCGCCGGCCTGACCTTCACCCCGGACACCTTCGCCTGCGGCGTGGACATCGTGGGCCCGTCCAACCTCAACACCCTGCTCGAGACCGTGCCGCCCTACTGGGCCAGCTTCTTCGAACAGCTTGCCCGCCGCATGGGCGACCCGCGCACCGAGGAAGGCCGTACCTGGCTGACCGAGCGCTCACCGCTGTCCCACGTGGACAACATCAGCAAGCCGCTGCTGATCGGCCAGGGCGCCAACGATCCACGGGTCAAGCAGGCCGAGAGCGACCAGATCGTCGACGCGATGACGGAGAAGAAAATCCCGGTGACCTACGTGCTGTTCCCCGACGAGGGCCACGGCTTCGGCCGGCCGGAGAACAACATGGCGTTCAACGCGGTGGCCGAAGGCTTCCTGGGCCAGTGCCTGGGCGGGCGCGCCGAACCGATCGGCGACCTCACCGGCTCCAGCATCCAGGTGCCGACCGGCGCCGACATCGTTCCGGGGTTGGCCGAAGCGCTCGAATCGCACACGCCGGAAAGCCGCAACTAACAGGCGGCCAGAGGTCACGCGGCTTCGCGCGCATGGCGCGCTCCTACAATGGGGTGCCTCCTGTAGGAGCGCCTCGCAGGCGCGAAGCCGCGTGAACCCCGGATTGCCCCGGCGGCGGCATCATGCTGCCCATGACACATTCCAGCTCCACCCCACTGACCCGCCTCGCCGTCGCCCGCCAGGCATGGCCGATCATCCTCGCCAACGCCGCCGTCCCCGCGCTGGGACTGGTCGACACCGCGGTCATCGGCCACTACGGCACCGCCACTGAACTTGGCGGCCTGGCGCTGGGCGCGCTGCTGTTCAACTTCGTCTACTGGAGTTTCGGCTTCCTGCGCATGGGCACCACGGGCTTCGTGGCCCAGGCCGCAGGCGCGGGAGACGAGGCCGAAGTACGCGCCGCGGTGAGCCGCGCGGTGCTGATGGCATTGGGCCTGGGCGCGATCCTGATCGCGGTGCAGTGGCCGGTGGTCAGGCTGTACCTGGGACTGATGGACGGCAGCGAAGCGGTCGAGGCCGCCACCGCCGGGTACTTCCAGACCCGCGTCTGGGGCGCACCTGCGGCGCTCACCCTGTTCGCTTGCAGCGGCCTGCTGATCGGCCTGGGCCGCAGCCGCGAACTGCTGATCGTGCAGCTGCTGCTCAATGGACTCAACGCGGGCCTGGACATCTGGTTTGCTGGTTACCTGGGCATGGGGGTGCGCGGCATCGGCCTGGGCACGGCGATCGCCGAGTGGAGCACCTGCGGGGTCGCACTCGCGATCGTCTGGCGGGTGCTGCGCGCCCGCCATGCAGACAGCGGTGCGTTCCTGTCCTGGGAGCGCATTGCCGATGCCCAGCGCATCCGCCAGTCGATGGCGGCCAATGGCGACATCCTGATCCGCACCCTGTGCCTGCTGTTCGCCTTCGCCTGGTTTGCCAACGCCGGCGCCCGCTTCGGCGACGTGACCCTTGCCGCCAACCACATCCTGCTGCAGCTGGTGTCCTTCAGCGCGTTCTTCCTGGACGGCTTCGCCTTCGTGGCCGAAGCCCGGGTGGGTGCGGCCTGGGGGGCGCGCAGCCGCGACCGCTTTCGCCGCGCGGTACGTCTGACCAGCGAGCTGGCCGTCGGCACCGCCGCAGTCCTGGCCGCGCTGATCCTGCTGCTTGGCCAACCCGCCGTCAGCGCCATCACCACCCTGCCCAACGTGCGCGAGGCCGCCTTCGCCAACCTCCCCTGGGCTGCGCTGTACGTGCTGGTGTCGGTGGCCGCCTTCCAGCTCGACGGCGTCTTCATCGGCGCCACCCGCACCCGCGAGATGCGCAATGCCGGGGTGATCTCGCTGGTCGTGTTCCTGCTCGCGGCCTGGCCGTTCACCGCCGCCTGGGGCAACCACGGCCTGTGGGCGGCGTTCGTGGTCTACGTCATCGCCCGCGCTGGGGCGCTGTGGCCGTACTTCCGGCGGATGGAGACGGGGCTGGCGGCATGATCCCGGCCCCCCCCCCCAGGGCCACCCGGCAGCGTGCCCCGCTTTTGCAGGAGCGCGCCATGCGCGCGATACCGCGTGACGTTTGGCAACGCCTTGGGGCTTCGGTTCCGGCGTCGCTGCCGAGGCGACCCGGGGCGCCCGGATTCACGCGGCTTCGCGCGTAAGACGCGCTCCTACGCGGGGTCAGGCCCGCTGGTGGACCGCGGGTGATGCGGCCCTAGGCCGCCGCCCTGCGCCGCTCCTGGAACTGCGCCTCCTCGGTTGATCCGTCCATGGCGGTGACGCTGGAGGCGCCACCCTGGATGACGGTGGTGACGTCGTCAAAGTAGCCGGCGCCGACCTCCTGCTGGTGGGACACAAAGGTGTAGCCGAGCGCCCGCGCTGCAAACTCCGGCTCCTGCACTTGTTCCACGTAGTGACGCATGCCTTCGCCGCGGGCGTAGTCGTGGGCGAATTTGAAGCTGTTGAACCAGTTGATGTGGATGCCGGCCAGGGTGATGAACTGGAACCGGTAGCCGAGCGCGGCCAGGTCGTCCTGGAAGCTGGCGATCTGGCGGTCGTCTAGGTTCTTCTTCCAGTTGAAGCTGGGCGAGCAGTTGTAGGCCAGCAGCTTGCCGGGAGATTTCGCGTGCACGGCCTGGGCGAATTCGCGGGCGAAGCCGATATCCGGAGTGCCGGTCTCGCACCACACCAGATCGGCGTAGGGTGCGTAGGCGACACCGCGGCTGATCGACTGCTCCAGCCCGTTGCGTACCTTGTAGAAGCCTTCGGCGGTGCGTTCACCGGCGAGGAAGGGAACGTCGTTGGCGTCGTGGTCGGAGGTGATGAGGGTGGCGGCCTCGGCGTCGGTGCGGGCCAGCACGATGGTCGGCACGCCGGCCACGTCGGCGGCCAGGCGCGCGGCGACCAGTTTCTGCACCGCTTCGGCGGTGGGCACCAGCACCTTGCCGCCCATGTGGCCGCACTTCTTCACCGCCGCCAGCTGGTCTTCGAAGTGCACGCCCGCCGCGCCGGCGGCGATCATGTTCTTCATCAGCTCGAAGCCGTTGAGAACGCCGCCGAAGCCGGCTTCGGCGTCGGCCACGATCGGCAGGAAGAAGTCGATCGCGTCTTTCTCCTCCAGCTTGCCGTCGCAGACCGCCTTCCATTGGATCTGGTCGGCGCGCTGGAAGGTGTTGTTGATGCGCCGGACCATGGCCGGTACCGAGTCGTAGGCGTACAGCGACTGGTCGGGGTACATGGTTTCCGACGTGTTGCCATCGGCCGCCACCTGCCAGCCGGACAGGTACACCGCCTCCAGCCCGGCCTTGGCCTGCTGCATGGCCTGACCGCCGCTGATCGCGCCGAAGGCGTTGACGTAGCCTTTCTTCGCCTCGCCATTGACCAGCTGCCACAGTTTCTCCGCGCCGCGCTTTGCCAGGGTGTGTTCGGGCTGCACGCTGCCGCGCAGGCGAACGACATCGGCGGCGGAGTACGGGCGCTCGGTGCCGTTCCAGCGCGGATTGCTGGACCAGTCATGGGTGAGGGATTCGATCTGCTGCTGGCGGGTGGTCATGTCGGACTCCGGAAGTCGTGGTTCGCGAATTGCAAATTGCGGGAATGGCGGGACCAGCGGGAATGGCAACCGTCTGCCGCGCTCACAGGCGCTCGTAGGCGGGGACGGTGAGGAAGTCTTCGAGCGTGTCGCGGCGGGTGAGGTATTCGAGCATGGCCAGCGCCTCGCGCATGCGGCCGGCGCCGGGGAGCGCCGGGTCGGCCAGGCGCGAGGCCACGTTGAGCAGGGCCGCTTCGAACAGCACGGCGTCGATGGCAGTCCCGTCATCCAGATACAGCGGCTCGCGCGCGGCGTTGCCCTCGCCGCCGCGAGCCTCCTGGCCGAACGATCCGGAATGGTGCAGCCACTGCCACAGCTGGGCGCGAGCGATCTCGGCGGTGGCCGCATCTTCCATCAGCCAGTGGATCGGCACGCAGCCGCTGCCGTCGAGCCATGCGGCGAGGTAGCGCACGCACACTTCGATGTTGTTCTCGAAGCCGGTGCGGGTAATGGTGCCCAGCGGCGGAGTGATCAGCTCGCCGCGCCCCACCAGCACGTCGTCGCGAAGCAGGTGCTGCTGGTGGGCGGTGGGCATGCGCTCGTCGAACACCTGCCGGGCAAGCGGAATCAGCGCCGGATGCGCCACCCAGGTGCCGTCGTGGCCCGCGGTGACCTCGCGCAGTTTGTCGGCGCGCACCTTGGCCAGCGCGAGGGCATTGGCCTGCGGATCTCCACTGACCGGGATCTGCGCGGCCATGCCGCCCATGGCATGGGCGCCGCGGCGGTGGCAGGTCTGGATCAGCAGCTCCGCATAGGCCTTCAGGAACGGCTGGGCCATGGTCACCTGGCCGCGCTCGGGCAATACCCGCCCCGGATGCCGGCGGAAGGTCTTGATGTACGAAAAAATGTAGTCCCAGCGCCCGCAGTTCAGCCCGGCGACGCGGCCGCGCAGCGCATGCAGGATCTCGTCCATCTCGAACGCCGCCGGCAGGGTCTCGATCAGCACGGTGACCTTGATCTGGCCGATCGGCAGGCCGAGCGCCTGCTCCATATGCCCCAGGGCGTCGTCCCAAAGCTGCGCTTCTTCCATCGACTCCAGCTTGGGCAGGTACAGATAGGGTCCGCGGTCCTTCGCGGCGAGCACATCCGCATTGTGGAAAACAAACAGTCCGGCATCGAACAGCGAGGCCGACAAGCGCGCGCCGTCGACCAGCGCGTGCTTCTCATCCAGGTGCCAGCCGCGCGGGCGCACCAGCAGCACGGCCTGCTCATCAAACGGGCGCAGGCGGTACTGTTTGCCGCCGCCTTCGAACTCCAGGGTGCCTCGCGCCGCCCCGCGCAGCGCGCGCTGGCCGGCAGTGAGGTTGTCCCAGGTGGGCGCGGTGGAATCCTCGAAATCCGCCATGTAACAGTTCGCGCCCGAGTTGAGCGCGTTGATGACCATCTTCGGGTCCACGGGGCCGGTGATCTCCACCCGCCGGTCGCGCAAGGCTTCAGGCAGCGGCGCCACCCGCCACTCGCGCTCACGGATCGCCCGGGTGTCTTCGCGGAAGTCCGGCACCTGGCCAGCGTCGAAGCGGACCTGGCGGGCCCGGCGCGCAGCAAGCAGGTCAAGGCGGCGGGCGTCGAACTGATAATGCAGGTCGACCAGGAAGGCGCGCGCCGCCGGCGGAAACAGGTCAGCGACCGGGTCTGCGGAGAGGGACAGGTCCAGCGTCCGCATTGGGGAGGAGAGCGTCTGGGGAAATTCCTTGAGCACGGCGGACATGGGGGCATTCCTGGATTGCTGCGAGTGCGAAACACCGTCTCCCGCCACCAACTATTTGACAAAGCATTTTTTTCAATGCTTATCATCAGCAAAACTTATATGGATCTTCGCCGTGAGCGAAAAGCCCGTCACACCGCCGCGATTCGCCTACAAGGGCGACCGCCTCAAGCCGCTGCGGGCGTTTTGCCAGACCGCCAGGCTGGGATCGGTGTCACGGGCGGCGGAGGCGCTGTTCGTGAGCCAGCCGGCGGTCACCCAGCAGCTGCAGGCGCTTGAGCGCGACCTGGGCGTACCGCTGCTGGAGCGGGCGGGACGGCGGATGCTGCCCACCCGCGAAGGCGAAGTGCTGTACGAACTGGCCGCGCCGCTGGTGGAAAGCATCGACGCCTTGCCCGACACCTTCCGGCAGCGGATCCGGGGCATGGATGCGGGCGAACTCAACATCGCCGCCAACAGCACCACCACCCTGTACCTGCTGCCCAGGCTGATCGCCGCCTTTCGCGCCGCCCATCCCGATGTGCGCGTGGTGCTGCACAGCGCCATCACCGCCGACGGCGCCGACCTGGTGCGCGACAACGTGGTCGACCTGACCTTCGGCTCCATGGTCGATGTGCCGGCCGACATCGACTACGCGCCGGCCTACCGCTTCGAGCACATGCTGATCACCCCGCGCGACCATCCGCTGGCGCAGGGCTCCACGCCCGGTCTGGAGGACATCGCCGCCCACGACCTGATCTTGCCGCCGCGCCGCCAGGTCACCCTGCGTCTGGTGGACCAGGTGTTCCAGCGCAGCCGCGTGCCCTACCACGTGGCCCTAGAAGTGGACGGCTGGGAAGTGATCAAGCAGTACGTGGCGATGGGCATGGGGATCAGCATCGTGTCCTCGGTCTGCCTCAACGAGGCGGATGCCCAGACGCTGGCGATCCGCCCACTGGACGGCCTGTTCCCGGCGCGCAGCTACGGGGTGATCATGCGCAAGGGCAAGATATTGCCCCCTCCCGCGCGCGCCTTCGTCGATCTGGTGCAACCCGACCTGTTCACCCGGCGCGACTACTGGGACAGCGGCCACTCCGAGCGCTAAGCCGCGGCGCCCACTTCCCCTCTCCGGTCAGCCTGGCCCGCAGGCTTCGCGTTGCACGTCGCTGAGCCCGCCGTTGGTGAATATCCCCAGCTCGGCCGGGTCCTCCCTGGTGGGCGTCCATGACCGCTCCCAGGCATCCGCGGTGGCGCTGGCCTTGCCCACCGCGGCGGCGCCCTCCTGCATGACCAGGCGCTCGAGCCCGAAGTCCACCGCCATCCTCAACCGGTGGGCCTCCGGCAACCCACGCACGGTCGGGTGTCGCTGCATGGCAAACAACACCGCCAATGCCTGCCCGGCGTCGGGCTGGACCACCTGGGCGAGGAAGGTCCGGCGTCCCGGCCGGGCGGTTTCGGGCACCGTGTCATCCGGTGGCAGGTACGCCATGGCCAATGCGTGGAGCATGGCCAGGTCGCCGCCGATGGCCGCCCGGCGGGCCATCGCTTCCGCTTCGCGGTGATAGGTGGCCAGCTCCGGCACCGCGCCCATCATGTCGTCGAACCGGAACGCGTTGCCGATGGCGTAGTGCCGGATCGCCGCCGGATGGCCACCCAGCGCGGCGGTGCGCCAATAGCGCGCACGCTCACCGGCATCGGGTTCCTGGATGTCGGCACAGTGCGCAGAGTCACTGGCCGCGGTCTCCGCCATCGCTTCGATTTCTTCCAGGCGGCTGGCAAAGGCCTGCCTGTGCTCATCCGGCGCTTCGTCAACCAGCCGCTGCATTTCCCTGCGCGTGGCGCTGAACGCGCCCACCGTAAGACGCAGCTCCCCGCAGCGCTCCAGCTCCGCGGCGACCCGGCATGCCGCTGCCACGTCGCCCGTATCCGCGCGCCGCACCAGGTTATCCATCACCAGCCGCAGCGGCGCGTCCAGCGGGGGCAGGGGGAGATCCGGGGCATCCACGGACCTTGGCGCGCCCCTGTCCGCCGTGCGCGTGTTGATCGGGGGGGCGGGAGCGGCTTCCACCGCTTCGGTCACCCCAGCGCTCTCCCGCACCGGTCCGCCGGAGCGCCAGATGGGCACCACGATCACCAGGATCGCTGCCACCACCATGGCCACCACTGCCCAACGCCTTCCGCTCATGTCATGGCCTCCCTGCCGTGATCATGTCATTCCGTCCCGCGGTTGCGCCCCTGCCAGGGGCGGTACCACGTGCGGATGCGGGCAATATCGGCTTCGGCATCACCGGTGGTGTAGAACGGTTCGCCGAAACCGATGACCTTGTCCGGATAGTGGAAATAGGCGGGAACGATCGGCGTCCGGGTGGCATCGGCAATCTTCCAGAAGCCTGTCTTCCAGTGCTCCACCCGCTTGCGGGTGCCTTCCGGAGCCAGTGCAAACCACAGCTGCTCTGAGCGCACCAGCATCTGCGCGGCCTGGCCAACCGTGCCCTGGGGCGCGGCACGATCCACCGCAATCACCCCGAGCTTGCCAAGCAGCACCGACAGCGGCCACCAGAACAGCTGGTGCTTGCCGAGCACGGTAATGCGGATGCCCAGCGCCAGCTTGGCCGCGAACCCCCACAGCCCGTCCCAGTTGGATGAGTGCGGGGCGGCAATCACCACGGCCTTGGGCAGATCAGGCAGTGGCCCCACCACACGCCAGCCGCCGAGCCGCAGCACGGTGCGCCCGAACCAGCGCCAAAAAACGCTGTAGGGCACCCGGGGCACGCTGGGCGGCACCTCGGGCAGCAGCGGCACTTCAACCCCCTTGTCCACTGGCTACTCCCACTCCCTGGCCGAACGACCACGCTTGATCTGGCCACGCACGCGCTTGTCCTGCAAGCGGCGTTCCTTGGAACCGCGGGTCGGCCGGGTGGCAATCCGAGGCTTGGGCGGCTGCGCCCCCTTGGCGATGAAGTCCTGCAGGCGCGCCCTGGCATCTTCGCGGTTGCGCTCCTGGGTACGGTAGCGCTGGGCGTTGATCACCAGCACTCCTTCTGACGTCACGCGGCGGTCGCGTCTGGAGAGCAGCCGCTCGCGGACGGGCTCAGGCAGCGACGGCGAGGCGGCGATGTCGAAGCGCAGCTCCACCGCGGTCGCCACCTTGTTGACGTTCTGGCCCCCAGGCCCGGACGCGCGGATGAACCGTTCGGTGATCTCGTCTTCTGGGATTTCCGGAACCGCCATCGACACCCTCCTGGCGCTGATTCTATCCCCGCCGCCTATCCCCGCCGCTGCTCACGCCCTTGTTGCACCAGCAGCTTGACGCCGCCGAGCGCGAGCGGATCGATCGCATCGTTGTCCGCGGCAACCCCACCATGGCCCAGGCGCTGTCGTGGAAAAAACTGAAGCCGGTGTATAGATATCTACATGGCCGAGCTGGAGCAGGACCTGGCCGCCGAGTTCAACGGGGAATAAGCACCTCGTCACGGGCGACCTGGAGGTCGCCCGCTTCCAGCTTGAACAGCGCCAGGGCGCGGCCGAATTCCGCCTCCAGCGGCGCTTCGACCCGCAGCCGGCGACCGCCCTGCGGGTGATCGAACGCCAGCGCGCTGGCGTGCAGCAGCATGCGGTGGATGCCCATCATGCGGTACTGCCGGTTGTGGCGGCCGTCGCCGTGGCTGGTATCGCCAATCAGCTGGTGTGACGCATGCTTGAGGTGGCGCCGGATCTGGCGGAAACGCCCGGTCTCCGGCATGGCCCGCAGCAGCGCATAGCGCGAGGTGGGAAAGCCAGCCGAGGGCACGTCCAGCTCTGCCGTGGCCAGCCGCTCGAAGCGGGTGATGGCTGGCTTCTTGAGCGGTTTCCCCGGCCCGCCATCCAGCGGATGGTCAACGGTGAACTCCGCCTCCGGCCAGCCGCGGCAGATTGCCAGATACTCCTTGCCCACGGTGCGCGACATCAGCTGCTCGCCCAGCGCCGCCGCGGTGGCGCGGTCGAACGCCAGCAGCAGGCAGCCGCTGGTGGCCCGGTCCAGGCGATGGGCCGGATACACCGGCCGGCCAAGCTGCGCCCGCAGGCGGTTGACCAGGAAGTCGGTCTCACCGCGGGCCAGGCGGCTGTCATGCACGGTCAGTCCCGGCGGTTTGTTGACCACCGCCAGATGTTTGTCGGCGTGCAGGACCGGAATCCCCCGGTCTTCTGCCCTGTCCCTTCCCCGCGCTTCCAGATCCATCAACTGAACATACCTGCTGTGAGCCCGTTCCGGATCGGCAGCGGGATTTTTGCTATTTTCGCCGCTCACCAAAGGAAGGGGAAATCAATGTCGATTCGGTTGCAGGGGTCGCAGCGCCTGGCAGCGACGCTCATGGCGCTTGTCCTGGCCCTGATACTTACTTCGCCAGTGGCCGCCCGCCAGCAGGTTCCGGCCGAGCCGGTGCTCAGCGCCGAAGGCATCAGCGAATACGCCTTGGACAACGGCATGCGGGTGGTGCTGTTTCCTGATTCGACCAAGCCGGTCACCACCGTCAACGTGACCTACCTGGTCGGCTCGCGCCACGAGAACTACGGCGAAACCGGCATGGCGCATTTGCTTGAACACCTGGTGTTCAAGGGCACGCCCACCAATGAAGACATCCCCGGCGGGATGCGCCAACGCGGCGTCCGCTTCAACGGCACCACCTGGCTGGACCGCACCAACTACTTCGCCAGTTTCGCCACCAACCCGAATACGCTGGAGTGGCTGCTGCAGATGGAAGCCGACCGCATGGTCAACTCACACATCTCGCGCGAAGACCTGGACAGCGAGATGACCGTGGTCCGCAACGAGATGGAGATGGGCGAGAACAGCCCGGTCGGGGTGATGATGCAGCGCCTGTTCTCCACCGCTTATCTCTGGCACAACTACGCCAAGACCACCATCGGCGCGCGCTCGGACGTGGAAAACGTGCCGATCGATCGCCTCCAGGCCTTCTACCGCACCTGGTACCAGCCGGACAATGCGGTGCTGGTGGTGGCTGGGGACTTCGACCCCGCCGCGACGCTGCAGGCCGTGGCCGCGAGCTTCGGCGCGATCCCGCGCCCGGAGCGAGCGCTGCCTGCCACGTACACCACTGAGCCGCCGCAGGACGGCGAGCGCGAGGTCGTCGTGCGCCGGGTCGGCGAGACGCCGTTCCTGGGCCTGGCCTACCACATCCCCGCCGGTCGCCATCCGGACAGCGCCGCGATCGCGGTGCTGGGACAGGTGCTTGCTCACTCTCCGACCGGGCGCATGCATCGCGGGCTGGTCGAACCCGGCAAGGCTGCCGCAGTCCAGAGCCTGGAGTTCTCCATGGACCAGCCCGGCCTGATGATGTTCCTGGCCTCGGCCGTGGAGGGCATTGATCTGGACGGGCTGCAGGCGGACATGCTTGCACTGATCGAAGCGCGTGACGCCGGACCGTTCACCGAAGAAGAGGTGGCCGAAGCCCGGCAGCGCATCCTGACCGGCATGGAAATGGCCATGCGCGACCCCAACGCCATCGGCGTGGCGCTGTCGGAGGCGATCGCCCAGGGTGACTGGCGCCTGCTGCTGCTCAGCCGCGACCTCACCGAGCAGGTCACCGCCGACGACGTGAACCGCGTAGCCCAGGCCTACCTGCAGCGCAACAACCGCACCGCCGCCCGCTTCATCCCGACACAAGCACCGGAACGGGTTGAGATCCCCGCCGCGCCCGATGCCGCCACTCTGCTGGCCGACTACCAGGGACGCGAGGCGATGGCCGCTGGCGAAGCCTTCGATCCCTCGCCCGCCAACATCGACGTGCGCACCGCCGTCGCCACCCTGGACAACCAGGCGGAGCTCGCGGTGCTGGCCAAGTCGACCCGCGGCGAGTCGGTGCAGGTGCGCATCGACATGCGCCTGGGTGATGAAGCCTCGCTCATCGGCCGCGGTTTCAACGCCGAACTGGTACCGGGAATGCTGACACGGGGCACCGAAGGCCTGGACCGCGCGGCTATCTCGCGCCGCCTCACCGGGCTCAAGTCCGCGCTCAACGTTGGCGGCTCTGCGACCAGCGCCTCGCTGGTCGCCACCACCGACCGCGACAACCTTCCGGCACTGCTGGAGCTGGCGGCCTCGATCCTGCGCAACCCGACTTTTCCGGAAAGCGAGTTCGAACAGCTGCGTACGCAGGTGCTGACAAGCATCCGCGATGCCGTGACCGATCCGCAGGCGGTAGCGTCCAGCGCCATGAACCGGTACTTCGACCGCTGGCCCGAGGGACATCCACACGCGTCGATGACGTTCGAGGAGCAGATCCAGGCGCTGCAGGCGGTCGAGCTGGAGGACGTGCGCGCGTTCCACCGTGACTTCTACGGCACCGCGGGCGCAAGCATCGCGATCGTAGGCGACGTGGACGCCGAGGCGGTGCAAGCACAGGTGGACGAGCTGTTCGGGGACTGGAACGCGCGGGTCGCGTTCACCCGCATTCCCACGCCCCACCATGCGATGCCGGCGGTGCGCGAGCAGCTTGAGACCCCCGACAAGGCCAATGCCATGCTGCTGGCCCACCTGCGGATGCCGGTGGGCCAGGACCATGGGGATTACGCCGCCCTGGTGGCGGGCAACCAGATCCTCGGCGGCGGCACCAAGTCGCGGCTCTACGACCGCATCCGCCAGCGCGAGGGCCTGAGCTATGCCGTCGGCTCGGCCTTCGCCGCGGAGCCGCTGGACGAGGCTGGCCACCTCACCCTCTATGCCTTGGCTGCGCCGGAGAACGTGGCGGCGGTCGAAGTGGCGATTGCCGAAGAGCTCGCGCTGCTGCTGGAGGAAGGCATCGGCGAGGAAGAGCTGCGCGAGGCCGTTGACGGGATGCTCGAGTCGCGGCGCACTTCGCGCGCCAGTGACGGCGCGCTGGCGGGCATGCTGTCCAGCAACCTGTACCTGGACCGGACGATGGCCGACGCGGCGAAGTTCGAGGACGACCTGCGCGCGCAGACGCCTGACAGCGTGCACGCCGCGCTGCGCCGCCACCTGCGCCCGGCCGAGATCTCATATTTCGTCGCCGGCGACTTCGAAGCTGCAGAAGGCAAGGCCCCTGCCAGGGTTCCAGCAGCTGACTGAAGCGGCTGACGGCAGACCGGGTCGACCACACACCAACACGCGGGCCGGCACCGGCCCGCGTGTTGGTGACCAGGGGCATGGCATGAATCGGCCCCGTTTTGCGTACACCTTGGTGTATGCCGCTGAATCCCGACAATCGCCGTGCCAACTACCAACCGCCGGGCCGGCGTTTACGGCCGTGGTCGGGCGGCTGAGGTGCGCACGGTCCTGATCTGCCATGCGGGCGCCGAGTTCGACCAGCGCGGACTGGCGCCCTGGCTGGCCTCGTTCTCGACACTGGCGGGCATCGTGGTGCTGGATGAGACGGCGGTGCAGAAGCGCCGCCGCTACCTTCGCGAGTATCGCAGGGTCGGGGCGCTGGGCATGGTCGACGTGGGGGCGATGCGCCTCTACCAGCGCCTGTTCCACCACGCTGCCAATGCTGCCTGGATGCGCGCGACCCTGGCGGAAATGAAACGCCGCTACGGCCCGGCGCCGGAAGTACCGCAACTGCGTGTCGCCAGTGGCAACGACCCTGCGGTCGTCGCCTTGCTGCGTGACCTGCGCCCGGACATCGTCCTGGCGCGTTGCAAGCAGCTGCTGTCAAAGCGGGTGTTCTCGATCGCCCGTGCCGGCACCCTGGTGATGCACCCGGGGATCTGTCCGGAGTACCGCAACGCCCACGGCTGCTTCTGGGCGCTGGCCGAGCGCGACCTCGAGCGCGTGGGGATGACCTTGCTGCGCATCGACGCCGGCATCGATACCGGACCGGTGCTTGGCTATTACCGCTGTCGGTTTGACGAGCGCCGCGAAAGCTACGCCGTGATCCAGCGCAAGGTTGTATCCGACAATCTCGACGCGCTGGCCAGCCGGTTCGCCCAGATCCACGCCGGCACCGCCGAACCGATCGACACCCGCGGACGCCGCAGCGGTGAATGGGGTCAGCCGCGGCTGAGTCGCTACCTGCGCGCACGACGCGCACTGCCCAACGGGGGATGAGATGGCAATCGCGAGTCTGATGTACCACGACATCGTTGCCGACGGCGACTGGGACGCCAGCGGCTTCGCGGGTCCCTCGGCCGCTTCGTACAAGTTCAGCCACGACGCGTTCGAGCACCAGCTGCAGGCGCTGGCGCGGACCGGCCTGCGCTTCCCTCGTATCAGCGACCTGGGCAGCGATGCGCGCGACGCCTGCCTGATCACCTTCGACGACGGCGGCGCGAGCGCGGTGGATGCCGCGCGGCGGCTCGACCGCCATGGCATGGCCGGGCACTTCCTGATCACCGGCGCCCGCGTGGGCACCCCCGGTTTCGTCACCGCAGCGGACCTGCGCGCGCTGGTCGGCGGCGGGCATGTGGTCGGCAGCCATTCGCATACCCATCCGGCGGACATCTCCCGGCTTGCCGCCGACGTACTCGCCGCAGAGTGGCGCGACAGCGTGGCACTGCTGTCGGACCTGACCGGCCAGCCGGTGGAGGTAGCGTCGGTGCCCGGCGGCTTCCACTCCACGCGCGTGGCGCGCGCGGCGGCGGAGGCCGGCATCCGGTACCTGTTCACCTCGGAGCCAACCATCACGGTCGGACGGGTCGCCGACAGTCTGGTCCTGGGCCGCTATGCGCTGCAGCGCGGAGTCGGTCCGGCACAGGTCGCCGACCTCGCCACCGGCCGCAGCGGCGCGCGTGCCCGGCAGTGGCTGATGTGGAACCTCAAAAAGCCGGCCAAGCGCTTCGCCGGACCGGTTTACCGCTCACTGCGCAGGCGCGCTTTCAGCGGCGCCTGACCCGGCCTCGTAGCCAGACGGCTCCGCAGGAGTTCAACCGCGCCGCCAGGCGGCCATCAGCGCGGCCACCCCGCCCAGCCCGGCCGCCCAGGCGGCCACGGAGACGCCGGCTACCGCCGGCCCTCCGGCTTCAAAGCCGTAAAGGACCGCGGCCGTCACCAGCAACCCTGCCCCGGCGATTGCCGACACCGCGCGCCGCTGCAGCGCGCGGATCTCGCCGGTCAGTGCCACCAGATCGTTCGAGCGCATCTGCAGCTCGTGCCGGCCCGTCACCTGCTGCTCCAGCCACGCGTGCACCAGGCGCGGCATCTCCGGGGTCTTCGTCACCAGCTCGGGCAGGCGCCGGCGGAACTCGCGGGCCAGCCGGCGCGGGCTGTATCGCTCGGCCAGGATCCGTTCCAGCACGGGGCGGGCGACGGCCCAGATATCGATCTTCGGATCCAGCAGCCGGCCCAGGCCCTCGATGCTCAGCAGCGTCTTCTGCAGCAGGATCAGCTGCGGCTGCAGGGTCAGCTCGTATTTCTGCGCGGTGCGGAACAGCTTGCCCAGCACCTCGGCCAGCGAGATCTCCGCCAGCGGCCGGGTGAAGTACGGCTCGCACACGCCGCGGACCGCGGCTTCCAGCTCGTCCAGGCGCACGTTGGCCGGCATCCAGCCTGCCTGCAGGTGCAGTTCGGCGATGCGCCGGTAGTCGCGGTTGAAGATGGCCATGAAGTTCTCGGCCAGGTAGTACTGGTCCTCGCTCGAGAGCTGGCCCATGATCCCGAAATCCAGGGCGATGAAGCGCGGATTGTCCTTGCGCGTCTCGTCCACCCAGATGTTGCCGGCGTGGGCATCGGCGTGAAAGAAATTGTCGCGGAACACCTGGGTGTAGAACACCCGCACGCCCTTGGCCGCCAGCGCACGGCGGTCGATGCCGGCCGCATCCAGCGCGGCCACATCGTCACTGGGAATGCCGCGCACCCGCTCCAGCGTCAGCACCCGCTCGGCGGTGTGCGACCACAGCGGCTCGGGCACGTAGAGGTCATCGGAGCCCAGCCAGTTGCGGCGCAACACCGAGGCGTTGGCGCCCTCGCGCTGCAGGTCCAGCTCGGCGGCCAGAGTGTTCTCGATCTCGGCCACGATCTCGCGCGGGCGCAGGCGGTGGGCGCGCGGATGGGTGCGGTCCACCAGCCCGGCGATGCTGTTGAGCAGGGCGATATCGGCGGCCACCTGCTGTTCGATGCCCGGACGCAGCACCTTCACCACCACTTCGCGCGGGGCAGCGCCGTCTTCGACCGGCAGCGTGGCCGCATGCACCTGGGCAATGGAGGCCGACGCCAGCGGCTCGATGTCGAAGCTGGCAAAGGCCTCGTCGATCTTCCGCTCCAGTGCCTGTTCCACCAGCGCGCGCGCGGCGTCGCCGTCGAACGGCGCCACCTGATCCTGCAGCAGGGCCAGCTCTTCGGCGATATCGGGCGGCACCACGTCGCGGCGGGTGGAGAGGATCTGGCCGAACTTCACGAACAGCGGGCCCAGCTCCTGCAGGGCCAGGCGCAGGCGGGCACCGCGCGGCATCGCCTGCACTTCGGCCGAGGCCCGCGGCACGAACGGACGCATCAGTTTCAGCCAGCGCTCGGCCGGGCTGCCTTCCAGCAGCGAATCCAGCCGGTAACGCAGCAGCACGCGGCCGATGCGCGAGGCCCGCAGCAATGCGCTCATGCCTTGGCGCCTGCTGCGCTGCGCAGGCGGCGGATGCGCGCGTCCAGCCGTTCCACGTCGTCGCGCAGCACGTCGACGTCTTCATGGAAAGCTTCCAGTTCGGCGCGGGCCACCACGTCACGGGATTCCTCGGTCACGTACTCGGCGGCGCTGCGGGCGAGTGCCTGGCCGGTCACCTTCGCCTGGCGCAACGCGCCGGCCAAGCCCTGGGCGATCTGCACGCCGATGACATCGCCAAAGACCTCGGCGAACGGCGCCTCCCAGTCCGGGTCGAAGCCGCGGGCCAGCGCCTGCACCCGTCGCGCCAGCTCCGCATCGCCCTCGATCCGCATCCGCCCCACCGGCGCGCCATCGCCCGGGCGCAGGCCAGGCAGCTGCGACAGCAGCCCGGCAAGGGTGCTGCGCACGGCAAGGTCCGGCTCCTGGTCCTCTTCCACCGGGCCCACTTTCAGCGAGCGGTCGTGGACGGTCAGCTGCAGTGCCAGCGGGGGCGAGGCCAGCCGCAGCACCAGACGGCGTCCCTGCAGCGGACCCAGGGCGTCCCGGGTGTCGGGATCCAGCGCCAGGGCGCGCTCGAGCGCACGCTCCAGGGCGCGCCCGGCCAGCGGCTTGAGCGAAGACAGGGGGGAACGGGATTGGTCGACCATGGCGGCATTGTAGCTGCGGCGCGGGCGTGCGTTGCCTTGCTGCAGGCATGAAAAAGCCCGCCGTCTCCGGCGGGCCTTGAGCGGGCTTTCACCCCTCGGCTCTGCTGGGCGGACCCGGGTCCGCCCAGCAGGTGATCAGACTCTGGGACCGCGGCCCCGGATGAGCGAGATCACCGCGATGATCAGGAACACAACGAACAGGATCCAGGCAACATTGCCCAGCGCGCCTGCAATGCCTGTCAGTCCGAGCACCGCAGCGATGATGGCGAGAACAAAAAACAGCACGGCATAGTTAAGCATGGTGTCGACCTTCCCCTTCCGGGCGTGTGGGATACGGTTTCGATCTTGCCGGGGGTGAAGTATTCAGCTGGTGATGAAATCCGCCCTGCTGGGGATAGGTTCAGCGTTGTCTGTGCGCGGTGAAGATCAGCGTTGATGCCACGCCCGGGCCAACCGTTCCAGCCCTTCAGCGATGGAGACGCTCGGCACATAGCCGAAGTCACGCGTGGCCGGCGCCATGTCATACCAGTGGGTGGTGCTGAGCTGTTCGGCCAGGAAACGGGTCAGCGGTGGCTCACCCGGCAGGCGCAGCAGCGGCCAGAGTCCTTCGCTGACCGCACCGATTGCATAGGCGACGCGGAACGGCACGGTCTTATCGACCGGCGGCGCGCCGGCCGCGGCCAGCAGGCCATTGAGGATCTCGCGCACCGGCCTGGGCTCGCCGTTGCTGATGAAGTACGCCTTGCCGGCGCAGGCAGCGCCGGGCGCCAGGTGCTCGAACGCCTTGAAATGCGCGTCTGCGGCGTTGTCGATGTAGGTGGTGTCGATGCGATTTTCGCCGTCGCCGACGAAGCGCAGCCGCCCCGCGTTCGCCCGCTCCACCAGCCGCGGCAGCAGCTGGTTGTCACCCGGCCCCCAGATCAACCGCGGGCGCAGGGCAACGGTGGACAGCTCCGGCCCGTTGGCTGCCAGCACGGCCTTCTCGGCGATGGTCTTGGTGGTGGCATAGGGCGCCTTGAAGCCGCTGCCGTAGGGCACCGTGTCCGCGGTGCCACCTTCCACCGGATGGGTCTTGCGGTGGGTGACGCTGGGGGTGGAGGTGTAGACCAGGCGCCCGATGCCGTGCGCACGGCAGGCATCCAGCACGTTCTGCGTGCCGACCACGTTGGCCTGGTGGTAGCTGTCGTAGCTACCCCACGCCCCGGCCTTGGCCGCGTTGTGGAAGATCGCTTCCATGCCCCGGGCCGCGCCCAGCACCGCCTCGCGGTCGGCGAGGTCGCCGCGCACCTGGCCCACGCCCAGCGCATCCAGCTCCGGGTAGTGGCCACGGTTGAAGCTGGTGACCTCATGCCCCTGTTCGACCAGCCCGCGACACAGCGCCTGGCCGAGGAAGCCGCCGCCGCCGGTGACCAGGATTTTCATCGTTTGGCCTCCTTGCCCTCGCCATCGCCGCGAGGCGCGCGGCGCAGGCGCATTTCAGCCCATCTCGCGAGCTTTTCGCGGCCGATCTTGGCGTTGTGGCGGATATCGACCGGGAAACCGGGATGGAACAGGAAGGTCTGCACGCTTGCGGTGTGCACGAACCCCTTGCCGAGGTGGCGCAGCTCGGACACGACCCGCGCCTGCTCGCCCATGCCCACGCCGGAGTGCAGCTCCACGCACAGCACCGGCCGTTGCGCCTGCCGGTCGCCCACGCCAACCAGGGCAGTGCGACGCACGTGGGGATGGGCGTCAAATACCGGCTCCACCTGCTCGGTGCACAGCGTGCCGCCCCCGGGGGTGATCACCCGGTGCGACTTGCGCCCGCAGAACCACAGTCGGCCCTCGGCGTCGAAATAGCCCAGGTCGCCCATGCGGTGGACGATGCGCCCGGTGCCATCCGCAAGCACCTCACGGACCTTGGCCAGGCGGGTCTGTTCGTCGCGGTTCCAGTAGGTGTCGGTGGCGGTCGGGCCGGCCACGGTGATTTCGCCGATCAGGTCACCTTGGACCACAAGGTCGTCGGACCATTCCGGAATCGCGTCATCGCGTACACGGATGATGCGCACCTCGTTCGGCGGCACCGGCCGGCCCACGCAGGTGCCCGCACCCTGGCGGGTACGCGCACGCAACGCGATCAGTTCCCGGCCTTCGATGACCGACACAGGCAGGCATTCGGTAGCGCCGTAGGGCGTCCAGAAGCCGGCGTCTTCGGGCAGCAGCTCGTGCATGCGCGCGACCACCTCGGCCGGCACCGGCGCGCCGGCCGAGGTCACCCGCCTGAGCGAGGGCAGCGGCTTGCCGTATTCGGCCAGCACCCGCATCAGCGCGGGCGAGCCGAACAGCTGGTCGACGCCGAAACGCTCGATCGTGGCGTGCAGCTTCACCGGGCTGGCCTGGGCCGGGCGCGTTGGATCCATGTCGGGGATGATCGAGGTCAGGCCGAGCGCGGGGTCGAACAGGGCGAACGGCGGGAATGTGGGCATGTCCACGCCACCCGCCTCGATGTCGAAAGCGCCGCCCAGCATGTCGATCTGGGCCATGAAATGCCGGTGGCGGTAGACCACGCCCTTGGGCACTCCGGTCGATCCGCTGGTAAACAGGATACCGGCCATATCGTCGGGCGCCGTATCGGTGAGCTGCGGACCGGCATCGGCGCCTTCCTGCTCCACCTGGGCCAGCGTGGCATCGGCCAGCCAGGCGCGCCGGCCGGTGGTGATACGCACGCGCGTGGTTTTCTTCGCCCAGCCCAGCAGGGTGCGCGCGAACATCGCCAGGGGAATGCCGATGAAGGCATGCGGCTCGGCTTCGTCCAGGCACTGCTTCAGCGCGCGCTTGTCGATGCCCGGATCCACCAGCACCGGCACCGCGCCGGCCTTGAACAGGGCGAACATCAGCAGGAAGAACTCGGGCGTGGGCCGCACCATCACCACCGTGCGGCTGCCGCGGGCAATGCCGCGCTTGGCCAGGCCGGCAGCAATGGCATCGCTGCGGCGGTCGAGTTCGCCGTAGGTCAGGGCGTCGGCGTATCGGCCATCGCGGCCGGGATAGCGCATGGCGATGCGTTCGGGCGCTTCGGCGGCCAGCCGCGGCAAGGCATCGGCAATGTTGCATGTGTCACTCATGCCCCGATTATCGCCGCTCCCGCCCATCACCGCTGCCCTCGCGCCCTTGTGTAGGAGCGCGCCATGCGCGCGAAACCGCGTGAATTCCATCGGTGCCGCAAGACCTCGGCCACGACGCGGTTGCCGAAGGTGCGTTTCAGGCCATGTGTCACGCGGCTTCGCGCGCGTGGCGCGCTCCTACGGGACGGAGGTGGATTGCTTACCATATGGGGTTTGCGTCATTCGTCCTTTTGCCACGGGAGCATCACCCCCCATGTCCCTGTTTGAACGCCTCAAGACCACCGCCGCCGACGACTGGAACGACTACGTTGACCACGCTTTCGTCCGCGGCCTTGGCGATGGCAGCCTGCCGGAAGCGGCGTTCCGCAATTACCTGGTGCAGGACTACCTGTTCCTGATCCAGTTCGCCCGCGCCCATGCGCTGGCCGCATACAAGAGCCGCACGCTTGCCGACATGCAGGCCGCGCGCGGCGGCCTGGGGGCGATCCTGGACGAGATGGGCCTGCACCTGCGCGTGTGCGAGCGCTGGGGCCTGTCGGCCGCCGACGTGGAGGCCACCGAAGAGCAGCAGGCCACCGTGGCCTACACCCGCTTCGTGCTGGATGTGGGCATGTCAGGCGACCTGCTGGACCTGCAGGTAGCGCTGATCCCGTGCACCCTGGGATATGCCGAGATCGGCCGCCGGCTCACGCCGGACGGCATCAACGCCATCCCCGCCGACCATCCGTACCGCGACTGGATCGCCGAGTATTCCGGCGATGCATTCCAACAGGCCGGCGCGGCCGCGCACGAGTGGCTGGACGACCTCGGCCGCCGCTACGCCAGCGACAACCGCTATCCGGAACTGGTGCAGATCTTCCGCAAGGCCTCCCGCCTGGAATCCGCCTTCTGGCAGCAGGGCCTGGACGCCGCCTGAGCCGCGCGGCCCGGGGCCCTGCCAAATGGCCGCGCCCTGTAGGAGCGCGCCATGCGCGCGAAGCCGCGTGACGACTGGGCTGCTGCGCAGGGTCGGCGTCGACGGAATAACCGGCGCGCCGTCAAACTGCGTCATGCGCGAGGCGTCGATGACAGCCTGGTGACCGAAGTCCTGTCAGGCCGATCAGGTTCACGCGGCTTCGCGCGCGTGGCGCGCTCCTACACCAAGGCGGTATCGATACGGATTTCGCCGGCCAGCAGCTTGTGCACCGGGCAGGCGTTGGCAATCTGCAGCAGGCGCTCACGCTGCGCCGCGTCCAGATCGCCCTTTACGGTCAGCCGGCGGCGGATGTCGTTGCCGGCCTTCGGCTTGCCGTCCGGGTTGAGCTCCAGGTCGACCACCACGTCCTCCAGCGGCCACTGCTTGCGCGCCGCGTACATCTTCAGGGTGATCGCGGTGCAGGCGCCCAGCGCAGAGAGCACCAGCTGCATCGGATCCGGCGCGGTATCCCCGCCGCCCAGCGATACCGGCTCGTCGGCTTGCCAGCGGTGGCCGGCTGGATCGGTCAGTTCAACGATGTAGTCGGTTGCGGTTGATTCCGCCCGCACGCGGGTTACGTTGGCCATGGCTGCTCCTCGGGTGTGCCCGACAGCTTACCCAACCCTCGGGATCAGCCCACCAGCGGGTTCGCGTCGAGGAAGCGACGGATCGCCGGCACCAGCACCTCGTGCTTGTCTTCCAGCACGTAGTGCCCGGCATCGTCGAAGGCCATCACCTCGGCCCCCGGCAGGTCGGCCTTGAAGCGGTCCAGGAACAGCTGGTCGAACACGAAGTCCTTCAGCCCCCAGCCGATGAAGGCCGGCAGGCCCGCGTACTCGTGCAGGCGCCTGCCGGATTCCTCCAGCAGCGGCCACGCCTTGTCCTTGGGTGACAGCGGGATGTCCTGCATGAAGCGCACGGTGGAGATGCGGTTCTTCCAGCTGTCGTAGGGCGCCACGTAGGCACGACGCACTTCGGGCGGCATCTTCCGCTCCACGCCCAGGCGGGAGGCGCCGCTGGAAAACGCGTTGAAGCCGCGGATCACCATCTCGCCCACGTTGTAATCCCGCCCGAGCGCCAGCTGCCAAGGTACGGTCTTGGCCTCCGGCATCGGGAACGCGGCCGTATTGAGGATCACCAGCCGCTGCACCTGGGCCTGGTGCGACAGCGCCCAGCCGAAACCGATCATCCCACCCCAGTCGTGCACCGCCAGGGTCACCGGCCCGTCGATGCCCAGGTGCTCCAGCAGCGCGCCCAGGTCATCCACGCGCGACTGCAGGGTGTAGTCGTAGCGCGGCAGCGCCTTGGGCGCATCGTCCGGCTTGTCCGACAGCCCCATACCCACGTGGTCGGGCACGATGCAGCGGTAGCCTTTGCCAGCACCCGGGTCGCTCAGCCCGTTCACCAGGTGCCGCCAGTAGTAGCTCCACGACGGATTGCCGTGGACCATCACCACCACTTCGCCATCGCGCTGGCCTTCGTCGAGATAGGACATCTCGATCCCGGGACGGACCTGGAAACGGTGGCGGACAGCGGGGTAGTCGGGGAAGTTCATGCGGCAGCTGGAACGGACAGGGTGGCCAATTGTAGGCCGCAGGGCCCGATTCAACGGAACAGGTGGCCCTGGTTCCCCACAAACGCCTCGCGGATCTCTTCCACCGGCCCAACATTCGCTTCGCATCGCTGATACCGCCATAGCGGATCCGCAGGAAGTCGCCGACCTTTGTTGTCGTCGGAGAGTGTCGCGATCACCGTACCCCGGCTCATCGCTGAGTGTAGCCTGCTTCGCGCTGCGCCCGGATGGTCAAAATCAGCGCTGTATCAATCAACGATATGTAGCGATACAGCGCCACGTATCCGTGCGCGCCCCGGCCGATCAGAAGTTCGCGCATGTCGTCGCCGACCGGCCGGCCGATGAGCGGGTTGTCGGCCAGTACGTCGAAGGCGCTGATGATCTGGCCGGTTCGATCTTCCGCGCCCTCCGCCTCGTAAAGCTCCAGATGCTCCAGGATCCGGCTGAAATCATCGATCACCCCCGACGCCAACCTGACGCGCGTCACCTCAGGGATCCAGCTTTCCGGCTCGGGGCCGCTTCACCGCCTGACCTGCCACACGACCCTTGAGCCAAGCGCGCGCTTCCCCCCAGGGAATGCTCTTTCCAGACTCGATGAATTCGGCGTAGCGCTGATCGGCCACCGCATGGAATTCCGCCTGGCGGGCGGCGAGATCCGTCTTCTCCGCGATCGCCTCCAGGATGAAATTGTGCGAGGTCGTACCCGCCTGTTTCGCCGCCTCCGCCACGCGGGCCTTCAGCTCTGCGGGCAGGCGGATGGTGGTGGTGCTCATGACTACCTCCGGGGAGTAAGCTCCCGGGAAATGTACCACTTCTGTGCTACATGGCGCGACAGGGGACATTGCGGCCTTCGAAACCACTACAGGCGGAGTGCTGAGCAAAACCGGTAAGCCGCGCGGCTTTATGCGCGGGTTGGCTTTCCATACACGTACCGCCCTCACCCGCCCGGCAGCCAACCCCGAAGCAGCATTCCCAGCGGATTGGCCGGATCCGACAGCAGCTTGGCGGTCAGCGCCAGCGACATCACCACCAGCAGCGGCCGGATCGCGCGGCCGCCCACGCGCAGCGCAAGGCGTGCACCCAGCTGGCCGCCGGCGACGCTGGCCACGGCCATCACCAGCCCCACCTTCCACAGCACGTAGCCGCCCACCATCAGGGTGATCAGGGCGGCAAGGTTGCTGGCCAGGTTGAGCAGCTTGGTGTGGGCGGTCGCCGAGATCAGGCCCATGCCGAACAGCGCCACCAGCGCGGTGGCCATGAAGGAGCCGGTGCCCGGGCCGAAAAAGCCGTCGTAAAAGCCAATCGCGAAGGCGATCGTGACCAGGGCGGTGTTGCCCAGGCGCGCGCGGGTATCGGTTTCACTGGCCTTGGGGCCAAGCAGGAAGTAGGCGGCTGTGGCCACCAGCAGCACCGGCACCAGGCCCATCAGGAACGAGGGATCCACCACCTGCAGCGTGAGCGCCCCGCCCACCGACCCGGCGAACGCCGCCACCGCGGGCCACAGGAAGCGGCGGAAGTCGATCCGCCCCTGGCGCGCGAAGGTCAGCACCGCGCTGCCAGTGCCAAAGCTGGACTGCACCTTGTTGGTGGCGATCGCCTGCACCGGCGGCACCCCGGCGGCCAGCAGGGCCGGGATGGAGATCAGCCCGCCGCCTCCGGCCATTGCATCAATGGTGCCGGCGAAGAAGGCCGCCAGCGCCAGCCATGCCAGTACGTCCGCTCCGAATTCCATGGCTCAGCGGCGGCCCGCCAGCATGGCGACGCATGTCATTTCATGTGTTCCCAGACGCAGCAAGGGCCGGACAAGCCGGCCCCCACGATTCAAACTGCATGCAGCCATCGGTTTACCAGACGACCTCGGCCATCGAGCAGTTCAGGCCCGAGCCGATGCCCAGCAGGGCGATGCGGTTGCCCTTCTTCAGGCGGCCCTCCTCGCGCAGCTTGCTGAGCACGATCGGCACCGAGGCGGGACCGATGTTGCCGTGCTCGCCGAAGATGGTCATGACCTTCTTCGGGTCGATGCCCATGGCCTTGGTGAAGGCCTTGGTGTGCGCCTTGCTGACCTGGTGGATGACGAACTCATCCAGCTCGCTCGCCACCCAGCCCAGCTTCTGGCTGGCCACCTGGAAGGTCTTCTGCGCCAGCTTCACGCCTTCGATCAGCAGCAGGCGGGTGTCGGTGATCATGCCGTCGAGGTTGCCGCGGCACAGCTTGTTCCACTCGGTGGCCGCGCGGGTCACGCCGCCCCGGTAGCGGGGCGCGCCCGGGACCAGTTCGGCACGGGCCAAGACCATCGCAGCGGCGCCGGAACCCAGGGTCAGGGTGGCCATCTCGTTGCGGAAGTCTTGCTGGGTGACGTCGTCGCGGGACATGCGCTCGAGCGTCTTCTCGTAGGCGAGATCCGCAGTTTCTCCATCCACCACCAGGGCGTATTCGATCTCGCCACGCTCGATCATGCGGCCGGCGATGTCCATGCCGTTGATGAATGCCAGGCAGGCGTTGGCGACGTCGAAGTTCTGGCAGGTATCGGGCAGGCCCAGGTTGCCGCTGACGATCGAGGCCGTGGACGGCTCCAGGTAATCGCGGCTGACCGAGGTGTTGATCAGCAGGCCGACCTTGTCGGGATCGATGCCGGCATCGGCCAGCGCCTTGATACCCGCCAGCGTGGCGGCGTCGGAAGCCTGCACGTCGCCGTCCCACAGGCGCCGGGCGTGGATGCCGGCGATGTCGCCGAACACGTCGATCCGGATGCCCAGGCGGTCAAGCGTTGGCTTCAGCCGCGCGTTGATTTCATCGCTCGTGAGCCGGCGCGGCGCGTCGATATGTGCAAGGCCGGCGATGGCGACGTGTTGGAACAGCATGGCGATACCGGATACGGAGACAAAAGAGGGACCATGTTACCGGCTTCCACCCGGCGGCGCATTTTTGGCCAGACCCGGCGTTCAGGATTTGACGAGGGCGGCGGGAGGTCAGCCGCCGCAGCGCCAGGCGGCGAAGCGCTGGGTGCCGTTGAGCGGCTCGGTCAGCGCGTGCATGGTGTTGGCGCCCAGGCCGGGGCCCTCGTTGCGGGCGAGGGTTTCCAGCTCGTCGCGCACGCGCAGCTGGTTGCGCTCGATGAAGGCGATGCTGTGCTTCACCGACACCTCCACCTCGCCCAGCTTCTGGCAGCCGGTGGGCGCCGAGGGCGCAATCCGCACCGCGCTGGCACCGGGCGCCATGTGCACCCAGGTGCAGGCGCCAAGGACGGGGGTGAGGACGAGAAGCAGCAGGAACTGTCGCATTGCAGGAACAACCGGTCTGTGGACCCGGTGATAGTGCTGGCTGGCACCGCGGGTGGCAACCGTTCCGCGCCGCCCGCGGAGCGGCCATCCCTCCCCCCGTTCAGCAGGAAGGGATGGCGCTGCAGCGGACCGCGGTCAGTCGCCGGTGACGGGATTGCCGTCGGCGTCGACCACCGAGACTTCGCCAAGACCCAGTTCGCGGATCGGCTGTTCGATCTGCGACAGGTCGCCTACCACCACCCAGGTCAGGGCGGCTGGATCCAGGCCAGCTGCGGCAGCCGTGACCTGATCGGCGGTCATGGCCTCGATCTCGGCGCGGCGCTGGAGCACGTAGTCGTCCGGGCGGTCGAAGCGCACCATCCCGCCGATCTCGTTGAGCACGGCGCGCGCGGTCTCGTACGAGCCGGGCAGGCGACGGATGTTCTGCGCCTGAACCAGTTCGACTTCATCCGCCGTGGCCGGGGCGGCGCCGCCCGCGTACTCGCTGATTTCGCGCTGCAGCTCCCGCAGTGAATCCACGGTCCGGTCGATCTGCACGGCCGAATAGGCCATCCACGGCCGCGGCCCCACCGCGCCGGCGGTCATGGAGTAGGCCCCATAGGACCAGCCCTTGTCCTCACGCAGGTTCATGTTCAACCGCGAGGAGAAAGCGCCGCCGAGGACCGCATTGGCGATCTCCAGGCGGATTGCCCCGGGGTCGGTACTGGGCGGCACCACCTGGCCGGCGAAGATGTTGGCCTGCACCGCGCCGGGCTGGTCGATCAGGTACACCCGCGCGGCCTGCGGACGCTCCACATTGCCGACCGCCGGTGTCGCCGGGGCGGGACCTTCACCACGCCAGTCGCCGAAGTGCTTCTCCAGCAGCGGTACAACTTCGTCCAGGGTCGTCGCGCCCACCACGATCAGGGTGGCCTGTTCCGGACGCACCCATTCGCGGTGGAAGGCCACCAGGTCATCGCGGGTCAGCGAGGTCACGGACTCCTCGGTGCCGGTGCCGCTGAGCGGGATGGCATAGGGATGGCCCTCGCCGTACAGCAGCGGCGGCAGCACGCGCAGCGCGGCGCCGTTCGGGCTGGCCTGCTCCTGGCGGATGCCGGCGATCCAGCTGGCGCGGACGCGGTCGATCTCGGCCTGGTCAAAGCGCGGCGCACGGATCATGTCGGCATACAGGGCCAGGGAGGCATCCAGGTTTTCACCCAGCGCGGACAGCCACGCATTGCTGCCATCCAGGCCCGCCCCGGCCACCAGCCGGGCGCCCAGGGACTCGGCGCGGTCGGCGAAGGCCAGCGCATCCAGTTCACCGGCACCCTCGTCGAGCATGCCCATGGTGAAGCTGGAGGTGCCGGCTGGACGGCCCTGGTCGGCGCTGTAGCCGCCACCGAATTCATAGCTGAACTGCACCACCGGCACGTCATGGCGCTCGGCCAGGATCACCGTGGTGCCGTTGGACAGCTGCGCCCGCTGCAGTTCGGGGAACTGCAGGTCCGGGAAATCTTCGGTCTGCGGCACACCCACGCTGCGGTCCACCGTGCTCTCAACCGTGGTGTAGCGCGGATCCGGCTTGGGCAGGACGAACGGCGCGGGAGTCACCGCCGGGTCTTCGGGAAGGATGGTGCGGTCGCCCGGCACCACCACCAGCACGTGGTCGCCGGCGGACAGCCATTTGGCCCCTGCTGCCTTGAGGTCATCGGCCGTGGCGGTGGCAATGCGCTGCTGCGAGGTGCGGAAGCATTCCGGATCGCTTTCCAGCACCGCGCAGCGCGCCAGCACGTCGGCCTTGCCGCCAAATCCGCCGATGCGCTCGACGCCGCGCACGAAGCCGCTGCGCAGCACCGTCCTGGCCTGGGCCAGCTCGGTGTCGGTCGGGCCCTCATCGATCAGCCTGCGCAGTTCTTCGTCGATGGCCGTTTCCACCTGCTCCGGCTCCACGCCGCTGCGCACGTTGGCCTGGATGATGAACTGCCCGCCGAGCTGGCTGCCGCTGGCGTACACCGACACGCTGTCCACCAGCCGGTCCTGGTGCAGCAGGCGGCGGTCCAGGCGCGAGGAGCGGCTGCCACCGAGCACCTGGCCCATGAGCCGCAGGTGCTCGATATCGGCGGTGCCGCCCCGGGCCACGTTCCATACCCGGTACACGCGCGCCTGGGGCACGTTGTCTTCGAAGATGCTGCGGGTCGATTCGTTGCGCTGGGCCACGTTGACCTCGGGCTGGGCCATGTCCGGCCCGGCCGGGATGTGGCCGAAGTAGCGCGTCACCTTTTCCTTCGCGGTGTCCACGTCGATATCGCCGGCCAGCACCAGCACCGCGTTGTTGGGGCCGTACCAGGCATGGAACCACTGGTGCACATCCTCCAGCGTGGCCGCGTCCAGATCGTTCATCGAGCCGATCACGCTGTGCTGGTACGGATGTCCGTCCGGGTACATCTGCCGGTCGATCACTTCCCAGGCCTGCCCGTAGGGCTGGTTCTGGCGCTGGCGCTTCTCGTTCTGCACCACGCCGCGCTGCTCATCCAGCGCCGCCTGGTCGACCGCGCCCAGCAGGTGGCCCATGCGGTCCGACTCCATCCACAAGGCCATGTCCAGCGCGGTGGTCGGCACGTTCTGGAAATAGTTGGTGCGATCGGTATTGGTGGTGCCGTTCATGTCGGTGGCGCCGACCTGCTCGAACGGGGTGAAGTATTCACCCGGGTTGTTCTCCGAGCTCTGGAACATCAGGTGCTCGAACAGGTGGGCGAAGCCGGTGCGGCCCTTGGGCTCGTCCTTGCTGCCCACGTGGTACCAGATGTTGACCGCCACGATCGGCGCCTTGCGATCGGTGTGCACGATCACCCGCAGCCCGTTGGGCAGGGTGAAGCCGTCATGGGCGATATCCACCGCTGGGGCCTGCGAAGCATCCTGCGCGAAAACAGGCTGGGTGGGCAGTGCAGCAGCCAGGGCAGCGGCCAGCGGCAGGGCAAACAGCGCGGCGCGGCCGCGGCGCAGGGTGGTCGGGCGTACAGGTGTCATCGCAGATCCTTCGCATTGCACAGGGGTGATAGCGCGCTATCGTAGCCGCATCTTTGCAGATGAGCCGACGCCATGCCGAACCGCCAAGCCCTCGTGACCGGCGCCAACCGCGGCCTGGGACTGGAGTTCACCCGCCAGCTGCTGGCCCGGGGCGACCGGGTGGTGGCCACCTGCCGCCAGCCCGGCAAAGCAACGGCACTGAACCGGCTGGCCGGCGAATACCCGGGCCGCCTGCACGTGCTGCCGCTGGAGATGGCCGAGCCGAAATCCCACGCGGAACTGGTCCGCGAGCTGCCCATGGTGCTGGGTGGGCATGACGATGACAGGCCGGGCCGGCTGGACCTGCTGCTCAACAATGCCGGTGTACTGCATTCGGGCGAGCGCTTCGGCAGCGTCGGGGCGGACCACCTGGACCACAGCTTCCGCACCAACGCCGCCGGCCCGTTCCTGCTGACCCAGGCGCTGGCGCCGCTGCTGGCGGACGGCGCGCGGGTGGTCAACCTGTCATCGCGGCTGGGCTCGATCGCCTCGACGGAACGCTTCGGCACGCCCAGCTACAACATCAGCAAGGCGGGGCTGAACATGGCCACCGCGCTGCTGGCCCTCGCCCTGGCCGATCGCGGCATCGTGGTGGCGGCCTTCAGCCCCGGCTGGGTGCGCACCGAAATGGGCGGCAGCGAGGCCGAGGTGGCACCGGAAGATGCGGTCGCCGGAGTCCTGCGCCAAGTGGACGCTCTGGCCAGCGCCGACAACGGCCGTTTCCTCGGCACAGATGGGGACACCATCCCTTGGTAGCAGCGGCCCGGATTGCACCGGGCCGCCGCAGGGTCACTTCTGGATGGTGAACTCGTCCATCAACGCGCCCGCGACGTCATAGGACCTGTATTCCAGCGTCCCGCCGTCGATGTCGATGACCTGGTAGGTGGCGATATCGGTGAACCGCCTGGCCACGTACGGCGCATCGGTCTGCTTGTACATCTTCGAGCCGGCCACCGACATGATGTAGACCGGGCCTTCGGCCGGCGAGTCGACCACTTCATCGCCCCGCATCGGGAAGGTGCGCAGGTAGGCGTGGTCATCGCCCTGCAGCACCAGGTCCACGCCGTGCTTTTCAAACACCGGCGCCCATGCCGCCTTCTGCTCCGGCTGGCCGCGGTCACCGGGCCGCGGCGAGTACAGCGGGTGGTGGAAGACCGCGAATTTCCAGGTCGCGTCCGAGGCGTCCAGGGTCGCATCCAGCCATTCCACCTGTGATTCCGGCTCCAGGTTCGAGTCGAGCACCACGAACAAGGTGTCGGCGTATTCCAGCGAATACACGCGCTCGGGCTCGATCCCTTCAGGGCCGTTGCGCGGCAGGTCGAACTGATCGACGTACAGCTCCGCCCGGCCCTGGTCGACCTCGTGGTTGCCGATCGCCGGCACCAGCGGGCGGTTGTCGTAGACCCCGCGGGCGTTGTGGAACAGCCAGTCCCAGTCGTCGCGGCGCTCGCCCCAGTTCACCAGGTCGCCGGCCATCACGTAGAACGCGGCCTGCGGGGTCTCGGCGTGCGCCTTGCGTACCAGTTCGCCCCAGCCGTCCAGGCCGGTCTGCGCATCACCCATATAGATGAAGGAAAACGGCTCGCCCTGCGACGGACCGGTGTTGAAGCTGCGCTCCTCGCCCCACTGCTCGCCATCGCCGATCGCATAGCGGTAACGGGTGCCCGGCTGCAGGCCTTCGAGCGCTACGGTGTGACGCATGACCCGGGGATCATTGGCTACGTCCGGGGTGTGCAGTTCCACGCTCTGCGCCTCGACCACCACCGCTTCCGCGCCGGCTTCGTCGGCGACGTAGCGCAGCTGCGATTGGCCGCTGTCCGTGGCGGTACGCCACTGGATCGACTGGGTGGTCGCGGTGTCTCCGGCCCAGGTCAGCACCACGTGGTCGGCGTCGGCGCCGGCCGGGTACGGGGTAGCGCGGAAGTAGCCCAGCAACGCGGATTCGTTCTCGCGCTTTTCCAGGGTCTGCAGCAGCGGCAGGCCGGCGAGCGCCGGATCGATGGCGTTCAGCTCATCGGTGTCATCGGTAAACACGCGGGTGCCGGCAGTGGCCGCGGCCACGCCCATGGTGTCCGGCCACAGGGCGGAAATCTGCGGCTGGGCGTCACCCTCCGCGGCCGGCGCCACCACGACGAAATAGGGCTTTACCGCTGCCTCAATCGAAGGCACGCCAAGGGCCACCTCGCCGGCCGGCACCTGCATGCTCCAGCCGCGGAAGTCGTCGTCCCCGTCCACCAGTGCATCCTGGCCGCTGGGGGCGAAGCCCCGCTCCTCCAGCCAGAAAGGCACCAAGTCGGAGTCCGGCGAGAGCAGCACGTGGATGGTGGCCGGGGCATCGACGCTGAAGCGCAGGAACCCGGTCGACAGCACCTCCCGCTCTTCATCGGTGGCCAGCGCCAGCGCCTGTTCGGCAGGCAGCGCCTCCAGCGCATCAACCGGAACCTGTTCGATGATCCGGGCCCGGATCGCATCCACCGCGATGGCCAGGTCATCGGCCGTAGGAGCCTCCGCGATCGCGCTGGCGCCAGCGCCGAGCGGTGCGGTATCCGGCGCGCCGGAGCACGCTGCCAGCAGGGCCAGGGCGAGAGCGCCCGGAACGAGTGTCCGCAGGCTGGGTCGAGTCGGCATTGGAAAGTTCCTGATCAGGTCAACCTGACATGTTGCTACCGGGCGATGACGGCCAGCCGACGGAAATATTTCAGTTCCGCGTCACACCGCTGTGCCGAGCGGGACGAAGCCTGATAATCACCCGATGTTCGACATCATCCTCCACCAGCCGCAGATCCCGCCCAATACCGGCAACGTGATCCGCCTGTGCGCCAACATCGGTGCGCGCCTGCACCTGGTGGAACCGCTGGGATTCAGCCTTGACGACCGCCAGCTGCGGCGGGCCGGGCTGGACTATCACGAATATGCGCCGGTGAAAGTGCACGCCTCTCTGGATGCCGCCCTGGCGGCCATCGTGCCGACGCGCCTGTTTGCGCTCAGCACCCGTGGCAACGTGCCTTACGACCGGCCCGGCTACGACGAAGGCGACGCCTTCCTGTTTGGCTGCGAGACCAGCGGCCTGGCGGAAGCCGTGCTGGAGGCCATACCCGCCGGCCAGCGCCTGCGGTTGCCCATGCGCCCCGGCAACCGCAGTCTGAACCTGTCCAACGCCGTGGCCGTGGTGGCCTTCGAGGCCTGGCGTCAGCTAGGACATCCTGGAGGGCAATAGCCACCGGCCCCGGCTGCAACAGGGACGCATCTGAACACGGGCGGAAAGTTCCTGTACTTCGCGGTTCAGTATTCAGCCGCCGTTAGCCTACGTCCCTGCACAATCCCTCCTATCGGCCCGGGCGGCCGTGGTGCCTTCAGCACATGAACGCACTCCTCCCCTCCCCCTGCCGCCCGGGCCGACCTTTCAAATAATCAGAAATACGCAGAGAAAGGATCTCCCCCGATGAAACAGTCCCTGCTCGCCCTCGGCCTGGCTGCAACCCTCCCGTTCGCCGCCGCAAACGCTGCCGAAGGCGTGACGTACAACTACGTGGAAGGCGGCTACATGGCCACCAACGCCGACCTGGATGCCGACGGTTTTGGCGTCAACGCGTCGGTTGCCGTGCACCCGAACTTCCACATCTTCGGCGCCTACGCCAACCAGGACATCGACCATACCAACGTCGACTTCGACCAATGGCGCGTGGGCGTGGGCTACAACCACGAGATCTCCCGCAACGCCGATCTGGTGACCCGCCTGGCCTACGAGAAGTTCGATGCAGGCCGCGGCTTCGACTACGACGGCTACAGCGTGGAAGTCGGCATGCGCGCTGCGTTGGCGCCGAACTTCGAAGGCCACGCGATGGTGGGCTACGAGGACTTCGGCAGCGAGTTCGACGACGATTTCTATGGCCGTCTTGGTGCCGTGGTGAAGTTCAACCAGAACTGGGGCCTGTCCGGCGACGTCAAGTTCGTCAGCGGCGACACCCAGTGGTTCGTCGGGCCGCGCTTCACCTGGTAAGCAGCCCGGCTTCAGAGCAATACCTTCAGAGCAACACCGCAAACCGTCTCTCTCTCCCCCCTCGGAATGCGATCGACCCGGCCGGCAACGGCCGGGTCTTTTTTTGTCAGAACAGCTTGGCCGGATACTCCGCCTTGCGGTCGCGCGCCATCAGCCGGGCCAGGCCCTCGGCCGGGGTGATGTCGCCGTGCAGCACGTCGTGGACGGCGCTGGCGATCGGCAGTTCGATGCCGTGGCGCCGGGCAAGGCGCATGACCTCGTTGGCGGTCTGCAATGACTCGACCACCTGGCCGATTTCCCGCACCGCATCGTCGATCGACTGTCCACGGCCCAGGGCCAGGCCCAGGCGGCGGTTGCGCGACAGGTCGCCGGTGCTGGTCAGGACCAGGTCACCCAGGCCGGCCAGTCCGATCAGCGTTTCCGGACGTCCACCCAGGGCCACGTTGAGCCGCAGCATCTCGTTCAGGCCGCGGGTGATCAGGCCCGCCCGGGCATTGAGGCCCAACTCCATGCCGTCGGCCACGCCGGTGGCCACGGCCAGCACGTTCTTCATCGCGCCGCCAAGCTCGGCCCCGCGCATGTCATCGCCGGTGTAGGCGCGGAACGCCGGGCCGTGCAGCACTTCGGCCACCTGTTCGGCGAACGCCGGATGGTCACCATGCACGGTGAGCGCAGTGGGCAGTCCGGCGGCGACCTCCTTGGCGAACGACGGCCCGGTCACCACCGCCAGCGGCACGTCCGGACCGAGCACCTCGGCCGCTACCTCGTGCAGGAAACGGCCGGAGCCCGGCTCGAAGCCCTTGGTGGCCCAGCACACGCCGGCATCGTCACGACGCAGCGGAGCCAGCGCGCGCAGGGTTGCGGCAAACGCGTGCGAGGGCACCGCCACCAGCACCAGCTCGGCATCGGCCAGCGCCGCCGCCATGTCGGTGGTGGCGCTCAGTTCGCGCGGCAGCTCGATGCCGGGCAGGTAGCGGGCGTTCTCATTCCGCCCGTCAATGCCGGCAATGTTCTCCGCGTCCTTCTCCCAGCCCCACAGCACGGTGGGGAACTGGTGGCGCGCAATCAGCGCGGCGAGCGCGGTGCCCCATGAGCCCGCGCCAAGCACCGCGACCCTTGGCCGCTTGGACATGCGATCAGGCGTTGCCAGCGGTCTCGCTGCCGCCTGCGCCTTCGGCCGCCTGGCCTTGCTGTTCAGCCCGCTTGCGCAGGCCTTCGGCGTACAGCGACTCGAAGTTGATCGGCTGCAGCAGGAACGGCGGGAAGCCGCCGGCCTGGATCAGCTCGCCGATCAGCTGGCGGGCGTACGGGTACAGGGCGTTCGGGCAGTGGGTGCCGAGCATGGCGTCCAGCACCTGCGGCTCGAAGCCGGACAGGGTGAACACGCCGGCCTGCTGCACTTCGGCCACGTACACGGTGTTGTTCTCGTCCAGGCTGCAGGTCAGGGTGATGCCCAGCACCACCTCGTAGCCGCTCTCGCCAACCTTGGTCACCCGCTGGTTGAGGTTCATGTTGAGCTGCGGCTGGGCCTGCTCGTTGAACACCTGCGGCGCCTTGGGCGACTCGAACGACACGTCCTTGACGTAGATCTTGTCGACGCTGAACTGCGCGCCGGCCGGCTGGGTGGGGGCGGCTGCGCCGTTGGTGGTTTCAGGCTGCTGGTCGGCCATGGTGTTCTGACTCCGGGTTCCAGAATGGGGTAAAGAGATCGATTATCGCACTTCGGGCACAGGCAGCGCCGTTCAGCGACGTCCGCGCGCCAGCGGCAGGTCCGCCTGCTGCCAGCCGGTGATGCCGCCATCGAGAACGTAGATGCGCTCGAAGCCGGCCTTTTTCAGCCTGGAGGCGGCACCGCCGGCGGTCTGGCCGGTCTTGCACACCAGCACCACGGGGAGCTTTTTGGCCGCGGCCAGCTGTTTGTTCCCGGGATCGAACTGGCTCATCACCACGTTTTTTGAGCCGGCGATGTGGCCCTTGTCGAAATCCGCGATCGGGCGCAGGTCGACCACCAGGGCATTCTCCTGGTTCACCAGCGGCGCCAGCTCGCCTGGACGCAGGACCTTGAAGCCGCGGAACAGCCGCGCAATCTCGGTGTAGATGAGCGCCACAGTCAGGCCCACGAGGGCCAGGACCAGCAGCTGGTTGCGGCCGGCGAATGCCAGCAATTCTTCAGGATTCACGGGTGTTCCGGGGAGGTTCTGCGGTTGGGGATTGTCGCCCAGCGCGGCGCGGGGCGCAAAGCCGCCAGCTCATTCACCAGGCCACAGGTCCGGCAGGCCGCCGCTGATCCACCACTGCCCGGCAGTGTCGTCGTAGCGCCACTGCTCGGTGTAGCGCAGGGTGCGCTCGGCCATGTTGTGACGGTTGGTCACCCCGATCTCGATCTCCCGCGCGGCAGTGCCGTCGGGAAAGCTGCGCGAGGCCAGCTCACGGTAGGTGGAGATGCGGATCTGTTCGAAGCGCTTGAACTCAAGTTCGCTCATGGGATTGGCCTCCCGGTAGTCGGGATCCACCAGGTTCCATGCGCCTTCGAAGTCGCCCCAGCGGATGGCGGCCGAATAGACGTACTGCATCTGCTCCAGCTCGCTCATCTTCTTGCCACCAGCGCAGGCCGACAGCGTCAGCGCGGCCAGCAGCAGGACCAGGCCCGATTTGATCAGCTTTGACATCGGTTCGTCATTCCTCTGCACAGCGCACATCCTAGTCCCTGGCAATGGCCACGTAACGTGCCCGCCCACGGGTGGCGACGCCGCCTTCGGGCAGCGCAATCTCTACCTGCAGGTGGATGCTGGTCCGCCCGCGCTCGCGCAGCCTGTCGCCAAATCGCACCCAGTCCGCCCCCGGCTCCAGCCGGGCTTCCGCCCGCAGGTCCGCGTACAGGGGTGCCACGTAATCCACCTGGGTGCTGGCCACGAACACGTCCGACTCCCTGCCCGCCGCTTCCGCCTGCAGGGTCACCAGGCCCCACCCGGCCAGGGTCATCAGCGAGGTCAGGCTGCCGCCAAACGCGCAGCCCTTGTCATTCACATGACGCGCCAGCGGCGCGGACAGGCGCAGGCTGGCCCCGTCATAGTGGTTTATCTCAATACCCATGGCGGTCACCGGCGCCATGGCGCGGTAATGGGCAAGCAGGCCTTCCAATCCGGCCGCGGACGTCATCAGCAAAACGGTCTCCATGGTGATCAACAACAGGACTTGCGGGCGCCGCGGACGGCGGCCAAGCTGGCATGCATGACTCCCTCAGACCGCCCGGCCTCCGCACTGCGCGGATGCTACGTCATCTCGCTGCGGCCCGTGGGTGAACACGCCGGCATGCGCAGGGCTGCGGCCGTCCACGGCGCCAGCACGCTTGCCCTGTCGCCATGGCGGCTGGTTCCGCGCGGCGAGGAGGCGCTGCCGGCGCTGCGCCAGGCCCTGGGCGCGACGATCGCCATCTTCACCAGTCCGGCGGCCGTACATGCCGCTGCCGGCATGGTCCCCCTGGTGCCGCGATCCGGCCAGCTGCGCGTGGCCGTGGGCGCCACCACCGCCGCCGCGCTGCGCCGGGCAGGCGTGGTGGAACCGCTGTACCCGCAGCGCATGGACAGCGAAGGACTGCTTGGATTGCCCACCCTGACAAACGTGGCCGGCCTGGACATCGGCCTGGTCACCGCGCCGGAAGGGCGAAGCTTCCTGACCGAATCACTGCAGGCGCGGGGCGCGCGGGTGCTGCGCGCGGATGTTTACGATCGGGTCCCGGTGGCTCCGGCGCCGCAGGCACTCACCCGGCTGCGCGCGCTTTCCACGGGCACCCCGTTGGTACTGGCCCTCAGCAGCGGACTGGCGCTGGAGATGCTGGTCGACTCGTTGCCCGCGGACATTATCGAGCGGCTGCGCGGGGCGCTGGTGACAGCAGCCAGCGCGCGACTGGTGGAGCTGGCGCTGGGCCTCGGGTTCGAGAAGGTGGTGCAGGGCGCCGACGCGCGGCCTGCGTCGCTGCTCGCTGCGGCTGCATCCGCTGCACACCAAGGCAACAAGCGTGGCGCTAACGTGGCAGCAATCACACCGGAGACTGCCCGATGACCCTGTTTCGCAACCTGATGCTGTGGCTCGTACTGGCGGTGATTGGCGCGGCCCTGGCCTGGATGATGCTCGGCGGCGACCACGGCCAGGTGCTGGTGCGCTACGGCGGCTACGACTACCGCACCACCCTGGTCAACGCGATCGCCATTGGCCTGGCCGTGGTGCTGGTGCTGTGGCTGGCCTGGTGGCTGTTGAGCCTGCCTTTCCGCACCTGGCATGAGCGCCGCGACCAGCGCGCACGGGCCAGCCTGGGCGATGGCCTGGAAGCGCTGCACCAGGGCCGCTATGTGCAGGCGGACAAACTCCTCGCCCGTGCGCGCGACGAGCCCCATGCCGAAGCGGCGGCCCGGGTGGCCGTGGCCCATGCCGCCCATGAGCGCGGCGACGCGGCGCGGGCCCGCAGCGAGCTGGACGGCTTTGGCGAACGCCACCCGGCGTCGCGCGCCATTGCCGCGGCCGAGCTGGCCCTCGCCGATCGCCGTCCGACCGATGCATTGGTTGCCCTGGATGCTCCGGCAGCGCAGCCGCTGCCGCCACGGGGACTGGCACTGCGGGCCGAGGCGCTGGCCGTGTCCGGCCAGGCCGCGCAGGCTTACGAACTGCTCGGCGCGCTGCGCCAGCAGCAGGCGTTGCCCGACGCTGCGCTGGCCGAATCCGAGGTCCGGTGGGCCGCGGCGTCACTGCGCGAAGCCGGCGACAGCAATGCCCTCGCCGACCGCTGGGAAACCCTGCCCAAGCCGCTGCGTACCACGCCGGAAGTGGCCCTCGCCTACGCCGACCGCGCGGCCGCGCTGGGTTGGGACGAAGCCGCCACCCGGAGCCTGGAACGGGCCCTGGAAGCCGGCTGGGATGAACCCCTCATCGAGCGCTACAGCACCCTGCCCGGGGGAGACCTGGAGCACCGCACCGCCGCCTGCGAGCGTTGGCTTAGCAGGCACCCGGAGAGCGCCGGGCTGCCGTTGGCACTGTCAAGGCTGTGGGCCAAACAAGGGGACTGGGACCGGGCCGAAGACCACGCGCTGCGCGCCATCGAGCGCGATCCGCGCGGCGGTGGTTGGGAGCAGCTTGGCCACATCCGCGCTGCCCGCGGGGACGAGACCGGCGCCTGCCAGGCCTACGCCAACGCCCTGCGCGCCAGCCGCGGTGACACCGTGCTAATACCCGCTGCCCATCCGGCTCCCGAACTGGACCCGATCGACGATCCCCTGCTGCCGCCGCCGCTGCATCCCTGAGGCCGCGGCGAACGGTGGCTCAGCGCTCCAGGTCAGCGCTCCAGGATCGCCACCACGCCCATGCCGCCGGCGGTGCAGATGGAGATCAGCGCGCGGCCACCGCCGCGCTCGGCCAGCTGCTTGGCCGCGGTGGCCACCACCCGCGCGCCGGTGGCGGCGAATGGATGTCCTGCGGCGAGCGATGAGCCCACCGGATTGATCTTTTCCGGATCGATCCGGCCCAGCGGCGCATCCAGGCCCAAGCGGCGGCGGCAGTAATCCTCGCTTTCCCACGCACGCAGGGTGCACAGCACCTGGGCGGCGAAAGCCTCGTGGATTTCGTAGATGTCAAAGTCCTGCAGGGTCAGGCCGTTGCGCGCCAGCATCTCGGCCACGGCCACGGTGGGCGCCATCAGCAGGCCTTCCCCATGGACGAAATCGACCGCCGACACATGCGCGTCGCGCACCCAGCACAGCGGCTCGTGGCCATGCGTGCGCGCCCATTCGTCGCTGGCCAGCAGGCAGGCGGCGGCACCGTCGGTGAGCGGGGTGGAGTTGGCGGCGGTCAGCGTGCCGCGCCCGGAAGCGCGGTCAAACGCCGGCTTGAGCGTGGCCAGCTTGTCGATCGAGGTGTCCGCACGCAGGTTGTTGTCACGCGCCACGCCGCGGAAGCTGACCACCAGGTCATCAAAGAAACCGCGCTCATATCCGGCTGCCAGCTTGCGGTGCGAGGCCACGGCCAGCTCGTCCTGCGAATCGCGCGAGATGTTCCACTGCTTGGCCATGTCCTCGCAGTGCTCGCCCATCGACTTGCCGGTGCGCGGCTCGGCCACGCCGGGAAAGTCCGGCTTCAGCTCGCGCAGGCGGAAGCCCTTGAAGGCAGCCAGTTTGTCTTTGGTGCCCTTGGCCGCCGCTGCGGCCAGCAGGCGCCGGCGCAGCTTCTGCCCGTACACGATCGGCACGTCGGAAGTAGTATCCGAACCACCGCCGATACCGGCTTCGATCTGCCCCATCGCGATCTTGTTGGCCACGGTGATGATGCTGTCCAGCGAGGTGCCACAGGCGCGCTGCAGGGTGATGCCCGGTGTCAGCGGCGACAGGCCCGACGACAGCGCCGCCTCGCGCCCCAGGTTCCAGTCGCTGGAGTGCTTGATCACCGCGCCCATCGCCACCTCGCCCAGCTGCTGGCCGTGCAGGCCGAAGCGTTCAACCAGCGCGCCGAGCGTGCGTACCGACATGCCAAGGTTGCCTACGTCCGCGTAGGCGGTATTGCGGCGGCAGAAAGGGATACGGACGCCGCCCAGCACGGCGACGGGACGGGTTTGCTGCATCGGGGAGCACCTCACGGCAGAGCCCATCGGCCTTGACGGGCATAATGTTGGCCATCTTAACGCCGGGCCGGTTGACGGCAAACGCTATGACCCAATCAGGGCTGAACCCCACCCGCTGCGTACGCGGCGCACTGGCACTGGAACGCGTGGCGGCCGAAGCGCCGGGCGCGCTGTCGCTTGCCCAGGACCAGGCCGGCGCGCTGGCCGCGCTGATCGCCCGTGACCTGGCCACCTTCACCACCGATGTGGGCGACCTGGACCTGTGCATGGTGGCCGCCCACTACGATCCGGCCGAACTGCTGCGCCCGGGCTGGCCGCTGCACGAAGAGTTGGCCCAGCTGTCGGCGCGCGCGCCCGGCGACGCCGGGGGCCGGGTGATCGCTTTTGGCAGCCACGAGGGCAAGCTGCCCGGCACCCTGACTCCGAATCCGGCCATGGCCGAAGGCCCGCTGCGGCTGGTGCCCTTCGTCCTGACCGGTCCGGCAGAGGCTGTCGACACGGTCGGCGAAACGTTCGAAAACCAGCTGCTGGAACGCGGCATGGCCGACGCCGGCAGCGCGTTGCTGGCGCAGGAAGCGTTCGGGCTGCAGGTGGAGCACGCCCGCTACCTGACCCTGCACGACCTGTGCGCGATGACCGCGCTGCAGTACGACCATGCGGGCCTGTCCCGGGTCTGGCCGATCCTTGAAACCGCGCTGCTGGCGCCGCAAAAGGATGCCTGGCTGGATATTCCGCCCGAGCCGCTGCTGCGCTACGTGGACGGCGAAGTACGCATCGCGATGTTCTCGCCCGACCACTGGCGCCGCCACTATGGCGGCGACGAGCAGGACGAGGCGCGGCTGGCCCGCGGCTATCTGCACTTCGAGGCCCGGCAGCGGCAGATCACCGCCCTGCTCCAGGCCCATGCCATCCCGGTCACCTTCACCCACTGCCGCAGCGACGGCGACCCGCGCGAGGAGCTGGCCTGACGGTCGCTCCCCGCGCGCGCCTGGTGGCTCGCGCCGTTACTGCGCTTCGATCACGCCACAGGCCAGCCGGTCGCCGGCGCCGCCGGTGGGCTGGGTGACGTAGTCATCGGCATCGGCGTGCACGATCACGCCCTTACCGACGATGTCGGCGGCACCGCCATCGCCCAGCGTGGCGCCGTGCAGCCAGCGGTCGACCTGGGCCACGCCTTCGCCGTTGGCCATGAGGTTGTCGCTGTCGCCCACGTGGTGCTCGCCCTGGCCGGCACGGCCGTGCTCGCTGTCTTCGGGATTGAAATGACCGCCCGCGCTGGTCGCATCAGGCGCGCTGCAATCGCCGGTTTCGTGCACGTGGAAGCCGTGCTCGCCACCTGCCGACAGGCCGGTCACTTCGCCGGTCACGTGGATGTTGCCGTCGACCACGGCGAACTGCAGCTGGCCGCCGGTGTCGTTGCCTTCGGTCGGCGAGAGCACGGCGATCGCCATGCGTTCGGCGGTATCGACCGGCTCGGCCACTCCGGTCTCCATGCCGGTGGGCGCCGTCGCAGGCGGGGTCGCTTCACCGGCGGGATCGGAAGAAGGTCCGCAGGCGGCAAGCGCCAGGACCGCGGGGGCGAGAAAGAGCAGATGGATCGATCGCATGGGCTGTCTCCAGTGGGATGCCAAGGTGCCGCCAGCATACATACGCAGGAATTCATGCAGCGTGTTGGTTGGCGGCCTGTTGACGGCGTGCCAGCCGCGTCACTGCCCGGCGACGATCTCGCCACAGGCCACCCGCGCGCTGAATGCACCAGGCGTAGCGCCGAGCACCAGCAGCGCCCGGCCATTGATGTCGTTGGCCGAGCCGCCGCCCAGCACCGCACCCGGAATCAACAGGTCAACCTGGGCCACACCGCGGGCGTCGGCAAAGATCCGGCCCGGGGTACCGGTGACCGCACCACGCTGGGCATAGCCTTCCAGCGGATCGAAGAAAGGGCCGGCAGTGCTCGCATCGGCGGCGCTGCAGTCGCCTTTTTCGTGCACCTGCAGCCCGTGCGCCCCGTGCGGGACCAGCCCGCCCACCTCTCCGGTCACCCGCACCGTGCCGGACTCGGCACGCAGCCGGACCTGTCCACTGACCAGGCTGCCCGAAGCGGAAGCGAGGTTGGCGGTTGCCGCGGCGAATGTTCCTGCCTGGGCAAACTCGACCGGCTCGGGCACGGCGACGGGCAGTGGGCGCGGATCAGGAGTGGAAGAACAGGCCGACAACAGTGCGGCCACGGCAGAGACAGTCAGCAGAAAACGCATGGCCGGAACTCGCAGTGGAACGGAGGCAGACGATACCGCTTCCCCGGTCCGCACTTCATGAACGGATCCGCCGCCTAGTCTGCGGCGCGGCAGGAGGAGAGGGCCGCGTCAGTCGCCAGCCTGCCCAGACTCCCAGGGCAGCAAAAGGCAGGCCGCTGGCGAACACCCAGGTGACCGCCGCCTGGGCGCTCACCACGCCCGACGCGGTACCGAAGCCAACCGCATTGGCAGCCACCCCGGCGATCGCCGCGCCGACCGCGCCGCCGGTCTGGCGCACGGCGGTGAAGGCCGACGCGCCGATGGCGCGCTCCTCATCGGCCAGCAATCCGAGCATGCGCCGGTTCATCAGGCTGGACGACAGCCCGAAGCCCACGCCCATCACCGCCGCCGACCCCACCACCACGGTGAGCGACGCGCTGCGCAGGGTCAGCATCATCAGGATCAGGCCCAGCGCGATCAGCAGCGAACCGGAGCGGATGCAGCGCCGCTCACCGGCTTCGCTGGAGACCCCGGCCACGAAGAACGCGGCCAGGGTCCAGGTCATGGCCTGGGCGGCGATCACGTAGCCGGCCCAGAGCGGTGACAGACCACGCAGCGCCTGCAGCAGCGCCGGCCCGTAGACCGTGAAGCCCATGGCCGCTGCCATGAGCGCAAACATTGCCGCGTAGCCGGCGCCGACGGCGGTACGCGGATCACCCGCCAGCCGCGGCAGCAGGCGCACCGGAGCGCGCGCATCCAGCCGCAGCACGCCGACCAGCACGGCCAGGCCCAGGCCCACCGCCAGCGCCGTCAGCCACTGGGCACGCAGGAGGTCCGCCAGCGCCACCAGGCTCACTCCCGCAGCCAGCGCCACCAGTTGCCGCATCGGCACCCGGCCGCCACGGCGCGGCGGCGCAGTGCCCGCCAGCAGCCAGGGCGCCACCAGGCAGAACAGCAGCGCTTGGGCGGTGAACAGCCAGAACACGCCGCGCCAGTGACCCGCCTCGGCGAACAGCCCTCCCAGCAGGGGACCCAGCAGCGTGGCCACGCCCCACACCGCCGCCACCGCGGCAAATATCCGGGCCAGATGGCGCTGCGGAAACAGCAGCGCGATCGCCACCATGGCCATCCCCGAGACCCAGCCGGCACCGACCCCTTGCACCAGCCGGCCAATCAGGAAGGTCGCCATGTCCGGCGCCAGTGCGCCCAGCAGGCAGCCGGCGGCAAAGGTGAGGCCGGCGAGCAGGGTGGCCCGGCGCAGCCCCAGCAGTTCCGACAGGCGACCGGCGCTGGCACCGGCCACGATGGCGCCAAGCAGGAAGCCCGCGGTGGCCCAGCCGTACCAGGCCTGTCCGCCGAGATCGCGGCCGACGCTGGGCATGATCGTGGCGGTCACCAGGGTGTCGGCGGCGTTGAGCCACACTCCCAGGAAGACCACCACCAGCCGCGGCGCCCGACCTTCGGCAAACAGGTCCGCCCAGCCGGTGCGCGGAGCGGAAGCACTGCCGCCCGGCCCCGGCACCGGCGGCTTCCTCAGCGGGTGACTGCTGGCGATTGGGTCAGCGCATGCAGGATGCGCAGGTCCTCGGCGTCCAGCTCCATGCCCTGCAGGCCGCGGAAGCGGTGGCGGAACGCGCGGATGGTGGCTTCCGGGGCATCGACCGGATAGCCGATCAGCTGCAGCGCCTGCATCGGGTCGAAGCCTTCCGGCGGATCGACCATCAGGGCAGGATCGGGCCAGATGCCGAAGCCTGCGTCATGCAGCCGCTTCCACGGAAACAGTGGACCCGGATCGACCTTGCGCGCAGGTGCCAGGTCGGAATGGCCGATCACGTTCTCGCGCGCGATGCCCCAGCGGTCGGTCAGGTCTTCAAGCAGCACCAGCAGGGTGTCGACCAGCGGTTCGGTGAACGGCTCGCTGCCGTTGTTGTCCAGCTCGATGCCGAGCGAGAACGAGTTCACATCGCTCATGCCGCGCCAGCTGCCGGCACCGGCGTGCCAGGCCCGGTGCTCATCGGCCACCAGCTGATACAGGCTGCCGTCCTTGCCCACCAGGTAATGCGAACTCACCCGCCCATGGCTGTTGGCCGTACGCAGGGTGTGCAGGCTCTCTTCCACCGAACCCTGCTGGGTAAAGTGGACAACGATCAGGGTCGGCCGCCGAACGTCGTGATTTTCCGAAGCCACCCACTGCGCCATCGGGTTGCGTGGTGGCGAATGGGTACACGCTGCAAGCGCCAGCGCGCACAGCAGCACTGCAATGATTCGAAGCATGTCGTGCCCTTGTAGACCGGCACGCCATTACACAGCATTTGCCAGGTGCCGGCATCCGTCTCCGGGCCGGCACCCGTGCACGCCTGCTTTGCGCTCAGGCGCCGTAGTACAGCTGGTACTCCAGCGGATGGGTGGCGGCGCGGAACTTCGTGACCTCCTGCATCTTCACCGCGATATAGCTGTCGATGAAGTCGTCGTTCATCACCCCGCCGGCCTTGAGGAACTCGCGGTCGGCATCGAGTGCTTCCAGCGCCTGGTCGAGCGAGTGGCACACGGTGGGAATCAGCTTCTCTTCTTCGGGCGGCAGGTCGTACAGGTCCTTGTCGCTCGGGCCACCCGGGTCGATCTGGTTACGGATGCCGTCCAGGCCCGCCATCATCAGCGCGGTAAAGGTCAGGTAACCGGACTGGATCGGGTCGGGGAAGCGCAGTTCCACGCGCCGCGCCTTCGGGTTGGACACGTACGGGATGCGGCAGCTGGCCGAGCGGTTGCGGGCCGAATAGGCCAGCATCACCGGCGCTTCGAAGCCGGGCACCAGGCGCTTGTAGCTGTTGGTCGATGCGTTGGCGAAGGCGTTGATCGCGCGCGCATGCTTGAACACACCGCCGATGTACCACAGCGCGGTCTGGCTCAGGCCGCCATAGCCGTCACCGGCAAACAGGTTGGCCCCGTCCTTGGTCAGCGACTGGTGCACATGCATGCCGCTGCCGTTGTCGCCCACCAGCGGCTTGGGCATGAAAGTGGCGGTCTTGCCGTGGCGGAAGGCGACGTTGCGGATCACGTACTTCATCGCCAGCAGCTCGTCGGCCTTCTTGACCAGCGAGTTGAAACGGGTGCCGATCTCGCACTGGCCGGCAGTGGCCACCTCATGGTGGTGCACTTCCACCGGGATGCCGATTTGCTCCAGCGTCTTGCACATTTCCGCGCGCAGATCGTGCAGCGAATCCACCGGCGGCAGCGGCATATACCCGCCCTTCACCCCCGGCCGCAGCCCGCTGTTGCCGCCCGGATACTCACGCCCGGAGTTCCAGTGCGCCTCTTCCGAATCCACGTGGAAGAACGCCTGGCCCATCTCCACCGCGAAGCGCACCGAGTCGAACACGAAAAATTCCGGTTCCGGGCCAAAGAACGCCTGGTCGGCAATGCCCGAGGATTTCAGAAACGCTTCGGCGCGCCGGGCAATGCCGCGCGGATCGCGCGGATAGGCCTGCATGGTGGATGGATCCAGCACGTCGCACACCAGCGACAGCGTGGGATGGGCCGGGAACGGATCGACGAAGGCACTCGCCGGATCGGGCAGCAACACCATGTCCGACTCGGCAATGCCCTTCCAGCCGGGGACCGAAGAACCGTCGAACATCACCCCGTCTTCGAACAGCCCGGGCTCGACGATCGAGGCGGGATAGGTGATGTGGTGCTGGGCGCCGCGCATGTCGGTGAATCTGAGGTCGACGAATTCGATGCGGTGGTCCTGGATCAGCTTCTCAACGGTGTCGATGGGCATTGGCGTTCCTGTGGGGACGGGTATGCAAAGGATACCGCCGCCAACCGTCGCGTATCCTTGCCGGCCAACAAAAAAATATACCCGCCGCCGTGTCCGACCTGTTTGCCGCCCTGCTGCTGGGCATCATCGAAGGCCTTACCGAATTCCTGCCGGTCTCCAGTACCGGGCATCTGCTGATCGCCCAGCACTGGCTGGGCCCGCGTTCGGACTTCTTCAACATCGTGATCCAGGCCGGCGCGATCGTGGCCATCACCCTGGTGTTCCGGCAGCGGATCTGGGAGCTGGCCAGCGGCCTGGACCAGCGCGCCAACCGCGACTACACGCTCAAGCTGCTGGCGGCTTTCGCGGTTACCGCGGTGGTCGGCCTGCCGGTACGGCTGGCCGGATGGGAGCTGCCGGAAACGGTGACTCCGATCGCCTGGGCGCTGGTGATCGGCGGGATCTGGATGATCGTGGCCGAGCGGGTGGCCGAGCGTCGCGGCGACCGCACCGACGTGACCTGGACGGTGGTGGTGCTGGTGGGCCTGGCGCAGGTGGTGGCGGGCGTGTTTCCCGGCACGTCGCGTTCGGCGGCAGCGATCTTCATGGCCATGCTGGCCGGGCTGAGCCGGCGCTCTTCGGCAACCGAGTTCGTGTTCCTGGTGGGCATCCCGACCATGTTCGCCGCCAGCGGCTACACCTTCCTGGAGCTGTGGCTGGACGGCGGGCTGGGCGATGAGGCCTGGGACGAGGTGGGGCTGGCATTCGCCGCCGCTACTGTCACCGGCTTCCTGGTGGTGAAGTGGCTGCTTGGCTACATCAGATCGCACCGCTACACCGGGTTTGCCGTCTACCGGATCATCCTCGGTGGGCTGCTGCTGATGTTCATGCCGGCCGGCAGCTGAAGCGCGCGCGTTGCGGGTAACCCCACGCGGCGCCCTGCTACGTTTGCCCCTTGGACCCCTTCAGGAGAACCGCAATGGCCCGACGCCTGTCCCTGTTTCTACTGCCGCTTGCCCTTGCTGCGTGCAGCGCCCAGCAGCCTCCTGCCGAGCCCCGGCAACCGCCGGCGCCGCAGCCGGTCGCTGAAACTTCCGCCGCTCCCGGCGCCGCTGATCTGGGCGCCTGGCACTGGCGACTGACGGACGCGGTGGATGCGACCGGCAATCGCATCGACGCCCTGTTCGCTGATCCCGGGCAGCCACTGCAGCTGGATTTCGACGAAGGACGCGTGGGCATTTCCGGCGGCTGCAATCAGATGGGCGGCTCGTACCAGTACGAAGGCGCCAGCCTGCAGGTCTCGCAGCTGGTCCAGACCCAGATGGCCTGCGCGCAGCCGCTGATGGACCAGGACGCCGCAATCAGCAGTCTGCTGCAGGACGATCTCGTCCTGGCCACGGAAGACTCCGACCCGCCGCGCATGGAACTGACCGCGGCGGACGGCTCACGGCTCTCGTTCCAGGGCGAACCGACCGCCGACACCCGCTATGGCGGTCCGGGCGAGCGCATGTTCCTGGAGGTCGCCGCCCAGCGCCAGCCGTGCAGTCATCCGCTCATCAATGACATGCAATGCCTGCAGGTGCGCGAGCTGTCCTACGACGATGCCGGCCTCAAGAGTGGCGAGCCGGGCGAGTGGCAGCCGCTGTACGAGGAGATCGAGGGGTATCAACACCAGCCCGGGATCCGCAACGTCGTTCGCGTGTACCGCTACAACCGCGACCCGGTTCCCGCCGACGCGTCATCGATCGTGTACGTGCACGACATGACCGTGGAATCGTCGCAGGAATAATGCAAAACCCGCCGTCCTTCCCTGTCGCACTGCGAAGGAAGAGGACGGCGGGTTGGGGTGTTCCGGCTCAACTGGTGCCGTGCAGCTTCGGGTGCAGGCTGTAGGCGCCGTAGATCGCCCCTTCGGCCAGCACATGGCCGTGCATGGCGCGATGCACATCGGCCGCGGTGAACTCCGGCGACAGGTCCAGGCGTTCCGCATCCAGCGCAAACACGCGGAAGAAGTAGCGGTGCATGCGCAGGTCGTTGCCCGGCGGGTAGGGGCCGTCGTAGCCGTGCCACTGGCCACCCATGTCCGGATCACCCTTGAACCAGCCGGTGTAGTCGTTCAGCCCCTGGCGGGAACCTTGCGGCCCAGGCGGGTTGCTTTTGCCGGGTTTGGTGATCCCGTCGCTGGCACTGCCGGCGGCGATTTCGCGCACATCGGCGGGGATATCGGCCATCACCCAGTGCACGAAATCGGTGCGCGGCTGGTCGGCCGGGATCTCCACCCCTTCCTTGCCCACCATTTCGGCCACGGTGGGCACATCCGGATCCACGCACACCAGCACGAACGAACGGGTCCCTTCCGGCACGCCGTCCCAGGCCAGGTGCGGATTGCGGTTGCCGCCGAAGCCGTCCGGCGTGCCCATGGCGAACTCCACGGGCAGCGGCCCGCCGTGTTCGAAACTGTTGCTGTGGATGCGCATAGTCATGTCACCTCCGATGGATCTTCAGGATGCCGGGTAGCCCAGGCGAATCGCGACCGGCGTGAGCACCGCGAAGGGCTCCTCCAACACCTTGGCATATTTGCGCCAGTGGCCGGCATCGAAACGGCGGCCCTGGAACAGGTTCCTGGGCGGTTCCGGCAGCTGCAGGCCCAGCGTCCTGCTCAGCTCGGCACCCAGCGCGGCAGGCTCGTTGGCGATGTCATCCACGCGCAGGATTGCGTGCTGCTGCAGGTTCTGTTCCTGCAGCACGGCCACGTGCTCCAGCGCCCCGGCCAGCCAGCGTGCGGCCGCCATCGGCGTACCCAGCCGCATCGGCACCGGCGCGCCAAACGCCATCCAGTTGAGCAGCATGTCGCGCGGATCGCGCAGGGTAAGCAGGACCCTGGCGTGGGGCACCTCGGGCCGGATCATGTCGAGCAGCGCGTTGTCCCACCACAGCAGCCAATCGATCAGGGCGCCATCGACCGACAGGCCCCGCGCCGGCAGTGCGGAACGCCAGCTGGTGGCTACTTCTGACGGGTCCAGCTTGCCGGCTGCCAGGTCCGGAATCGTGTTGATGTTCTGCAGAAGATCCTGGGGAGGCCGGCCGCTGATGCGATCAGCGCGGAACAGCGGCACCACGCCATCCAGCAGGCGGGCCACGTATTCGATGGCCGTGCCCGGCAGTCCGGACAGGAAGATCGCGGCGGGCGCATCCGCGGCAGCCTCGCCTGCCGGCCTGCGCGGCGCATCAGCCGGCCCGTGGGGCAGCAGCGGCACCAGTCCATCCGCCACGCTGGCATGCAGCTCAGCCCAGATCTTTGCCGCCGCCTCGTGTTCTCCGGCTTTGTCGCTGGCCAGTGCCAGCCAGCCACGCACCACGCGCTTCATCTGCTCCGAGCGCGGAATCTGCTGCAGGCTCTGCGCTCGCTGCAATCCTTCCTGCGGATCGCGCTGCATGAGGATGTCCAGCAGCCTTCCTTCCGCACCCACGTTGCCCGGCTCAAGCTCCAGGATGCGGCGCAGCGTCGCCTCGAAGGCCTCCGCCTCTCCGGCCGCACCGTGCAGCGACAACAGCGCCTCGTGCGCGGCGATCGAAGTGGGGGCTGCTTCCAACCAGCGGTCCACCAGCGCCCTGCGAGTGACGTGGTCCTGCTCAAGCGACAGCCTGGCCAGCCACAGCTGCTCGACCTGCGGTGACGTGGCGAGCGCCGCTTCCAGCGTATTGATGGCGTCTTCAGCTGCGCCAAGGCGGCGCCAGGCCTCCATCATCATGTCCAGGGTCTTGGCGTCTGCCGGCATGCTGGCCAACACGGGGCGTAGCCGTTCCAGAGCCTGCTCGGGCCGCTGCATCACCAGTTCCATCTCGCCGGCGCTGCGCAGCACGCTGCCGGGAGCGCTGGCGCCGTCCGCGAGCAGCGGTTCCAGCTCGGCGAGCGCCTCCTTCGGCCGACCCTGGCGGTACATCACCTCGGCCAGCAGCTGGGGCAGCGAAGCTCCACCCAGGCCGCGCTCTGCGACACGACGGAAGGTCTGCTCGGCGAAAGCAAGATGATTGTTCTCCAGATAGGCAAAGCCCAGCGCATAGAGCAGCTGCGGATCGTCGGGAGTGCGCGCCTGTGCCGCAGTAAGAATAGACAGCGCGCGCTCGGGCTGGCCCCGGCGCAGCGCCACCATGCCCTGGACCGAGGCCAGCGAGGGATGGTCGGGCGCAATGCGCGATGCCACGCGCACCAGGCGCTCGGACTCGTCCAGATCACCCCGGCCTACTGCCAGCTCCGCCTGCACGACGTAAGCGTTGAAGCTGTTTGGATCAAGCTCCAGCGTGCGCGCAAGCGCCTTCTGGGCCTCATCGATATCACGCCCACCCACCAGGAACCCGGCGCGCTGGAAATGCAGCCCCGCGTCGTCCGGGGCCAGCGCAATCGCACGGTCGATGCTCTCCATCGACGCGTCCTCCTCGCCCGTGGCGCGCTGTGCCAGCGCCAGCATGTGATGGGCACGGGGGTCGGTCGGGTTGGCTTCAACTGCGGCCCGAGCCGCGGCAAGTGCTTCAGCATCGGCGCCACGGCGCAGGGCATCGAGAATGTGTTCGTACATGAAAAGTCTGTCCGGTGGTGGCGGGCCGCGGGCGCGGCGGGCCATTGTAGCGAGCGTCAGCCGGCCCCGGTGGCGGCCCGCTCCAGCCGCGTTGCCATCCAGCGTTCTGCGTAGCCGTCCAAGCGCGCGTTTTCGATAAAGCCGCAGTGTCCGCCCCAGGGCACGATATCCAGCTTGCCCAGCGCCGGCAGTCGCAGCGCCCGGAAGCCGTCCACCGGAATGACCGGATCATCCTCGCTGGTCAGCATCCACGCCGGCAGCTGCAGCGCCGACAGGCGTTCGCCGGCAATCGAGTAGCCGTCGAAATAGGCGTCCAGGCTGCCAAATGCGGTGTGCTGCAACACCAGCTGCTCGGTCAGCTGGCGCATCCCCAGCTTCAGGGTGGCATCGTCGTAACCGTGCAGGTCGGGGAACAGCTCGCGCTTGTGCACCAGCGAGCGCCGCCATTTCGCCTCGAAGTGCCGCAGGTACAGCGGCATGCCCTGCTCCATCTGCACCAGGGTCAGGGCCGGATCGAGTACCGGGCACACCGCGGCGACCCCTGCCAGTTGCAGCCCCGCGCCCGGCGCGCGCAACGCCAGCCGCAGGGCGAAATTGCCGCCGAGCGAATAGCCGCCGGCCAGCATCGGCCGGGCCGGAAAGAGGCGGGCCAGGTCCAGCGCGGCATGCACCACTTCATCGATCAGGTTGGAGTGGAACAGGTCGGGATTGAGATGGTGGGAATCGCCGTGATCGCGGAAATTGAGCCGGAACACTTCGAATCCGCGCTGCAGCAGGTCGGCCCCGGTCAGCGACATGTAGCTCGATTCGGCGCTGCCCTCCCAGCCGTGCAGCAGCAGCACCAGGCCGCGCGATCGAGCGCCGGGAATGGCGCTGTGCAGGCCCTGCAGGCGCACCCCGTTGCCGCCATCGAGGATATGGCTGGTGGTCAGCGCGCCGGTGGATGCCAGCTGCAGCGCGCCGCGGCGCCGGCGCCACGCGCTGGTGCCAAGGAAGGACTGGACATGCGCACTGCGCAGCCAGCGTGGAGGTGCGAAGTCCACTCGTTCACCGGGGGCCATGTCAGTCATCCAGACCGGCCATGGCGGCCACGATGCGCTCGCGCGCCATTTCGGCCAGGCGCCGCCGCTCGCCCGTTTCCCCTGCGGCAATCGGCTCCAGGAACATCACATCACCCACCCGCCCAGGCTCGCCCAGCAGACGGAAGAAGTTACCGGCAAAGCTTTCACCCGGGGCGAAAGCCACCACGGGCTGCGCGCTGCCACCCTCGCCGTAGCGCAGGGCCACCGGCTGCACCGGCACCCCGGCTTCCACCGCGGCGGTGAAAATGCGGGCGTGGAACGGCCCGATCTCATGCCCGCCGCGGGTGCGCCCTTCCGGAAACACCGCCACCGGGCGGCCGGCCCTGAGCCGTACCAGCATTTCCTCCAGCACGCCGCCCATCGATTCCTGGCTACCCCGCCGATGGAAGATGGTTTCCCCGCGCGCGGCCAGCCAGCCAACCATCGGCCAGCCGCGGATCTCCTGCTTGGCCACGAAACCCATCATGCGCTGGCTGTGCATGGCCAGGATATCGACCCAGCTGACATGGTTGGCGACGAACATGACCGCACCCTCGAGCGGCGTCCCGACCCGGCGCAGCCGGAACCCGAACACCCGCATCAGTCCGCCCTGCCAGGCGCGGATCCCGCGATGGCCGAGCGGTTCCCCGCCGGGAAGGCGGATGCGCGCGGTCAGCGGACTGAGCAGCAGCAGCAGGATTGGCAGGTGCACCAGCAGGTGCCACACCAGCATCGGCACGCGGTACCCATAGCGCAGCGCACGCAGGGCGCGACTGCCGGCCCCCGGGGCGGCGGCAGTGGAAATTCGTGACTGGCTCATGCGGGCAGCGGCACCACCGCCAGGGTCAGGCGCGACACGCAGACCAGGCGTCCGGCGTCATCTTCGATCCGGATTTCCCAGACCTGGGTGCTGCGGCCCGCGTGCAACGGCCGCGCCGTGGCGGTCACCGTGCCACTGCGCACGCCGCGCAGGTGGTTGGCATTGATCTCGATGCCCACGCATCCCTTGCCCTCGGGCGCCGCCAGCATTCCGGCGGTACTGCCCACCGTTTCCGCCAGCAGCACCGACGCGCCGCCGTGGAGCAGGCCATAGGGCTGATGGGTCCGGGCGTCGACGGGCATCGTCGCGCGCACGTAATCCTCACCAATTTCGGTAAAGACGATTCCGAGCGGCTCCATCGCCGTGTTGCGGGAGCTTGCGTTGAGTGCTTCGAGCGTGGTTTGGCGCCGGAACGGCGACCTGCGCTGCGCGCCTGCAGGCGCGGCTGGGGAGGTAGGGGTATGGGGCTGGTTCATGGACGCCACGATACCCAAGCTTCGGCTCCACCGGCCAGCACGCCGCGCAAAAAACTCCGCGCCCTGCGCCCGACCGGGAGCCGGATGAGAATCAGATCAGGCGAAAGCGCGGAGCGGCCGAACCGCCGGCGTAACGGCGCTTGTGGAAGTAGCCGCTGCTGTTGCCGTAGCCGATACCAAAATCCCGGGTGCGGGGTTCGGGGCGCGCCGGAGGAAGCAGGACCGGGCGGGTAGAGGCGACGAGGCGGCTGGAATGGACGTTGACGTTCATGGTGGCTCTCCTTGGATCTGTTCTGGTGGGTTGGTGCTGCGGTGTATTGGTAGACTACTACACCTAGACGAGGCGCCATGTGCCAGAAGTCATGGATGGCGAAAATATTCTCCCTGGGCAGGATTGGGCTAACAGGTCGCGGGGGCCGGGTACCGGGGGACATTCGCAGCGAAGGCCTGCCGGCCGCGACGGGACCCGTCAGCCCGCTGCGTCATAAAGCGAAGGAGAGGGGCATTTGTCTACCGACCCCGCCTCCTATCGGCCTCTACAGAATCGGCACCAGCCCCGCCCCAAACGCAGTAGTGATCCGCGTCATGATGCTGCGCCACCCCAGGTTGACCTCGGGGAAATCCCCGACAGGCTCGTGGCACTCCCGGAACCCAGGATCCCCCGGCAAAGGCGGCGGCAGCGGACACTCCGCACTTGGCACGAACTGGTAACTGGTCGCATAGCGCCTGGGCCAGAAATCAAACACCGGACTGCTCTCGAACGCCTTGTTGAGCGAATAGCCCAGCCCCGACAGCACCCGCGTCCGGTCACGCGGGGCGATGGCCCAGGAGTTTTCCGGGGAGATATCACGGCGGATGCTGTCAGCCAGCGCCTCGGCAAAATCCGCATCCGCAATGATCACCGCGCTCTCGGTATTGAGGTTGTCGCCACGCGGATCGAAGTTATGCGTGCCCACCACCCCGATCCGCCCATCCACCACCAGCGACTTGGAATGCAGCCCCACCCGTACCCCGGCCCTGCGCAGCGGCACCGGCTGGTTGACGCCGATGCCCGCCCAGCGCAGCGCCGAATACTCCCGCTCCAGCGGCAGCCGCGGTGCAGCCGGCCCGTCCTCGCCCTGCCACTGCGCCTGCCGCTGCGCCGGCTGCGGCCGCACCGTGACATCGGGCCCCGCATCGCGCGTCTGGATCTGCACCGTACCGTCCGGGTTCCAGGCGATGTCCACCGCACCGGTGGCATCCACGTCCACCGGCGCATCGAGCGGGAACGGCTTGTATTCATAGATCCGGAAACCGAATTCGCGCAGGTGCCGGCGTCGGTACTTGTACGACATGGCGTAGGTCAGGAACGCATCGGTGGCCGCCAGGCTGTTGGTGGACACGATGATCTTCGGGGCATCTTCGCGCGCATGCAGGCTGCGGAACAGATCCCGCGCCGGTTCCGACAGCACCAGGTACGGCGTCTGCAACAGCACCTGGTCGCGCGCGCCCTCGATGACCTCGCGCATGCGCATCGTAGCGGGAGCCTCTTCTTCCCAGGCGGTCCGGTGCTTGTCTGGGAGGTCGGCGATGAATTCCACCTCACCCACCGGCAGCACGGCTGACACCAGCCGCGTGGCCAGCAGCTGGGCGTCATCGGCATCGCGCGAGATCGCGGCCACGCGCGCCGGCATGCGGTATTCGGCGGCGGACAGCGCGGGCGCCCCTGCGTCCAGCAGGTGGCGGGCCACGTCCTTGAGCTCGGCCAGCGGCGAGGCCCAGCGCGAGTGCCAGAACGCCTCGAAATTCTCCGCCATCGCCAGCGTCGCCGGCCCGGCGACCAGGATGTCGCGGTCGCGGAAATTGTAGGTGTCGTCCCAGTCGAAATAGGTGTCCTGGTAGTTGCGCCCGCCGGTGATGCCAACCAGGCCATCCACCAGCAGGATCTTGTTGTGCATGCGCCGGTTGAGCTGGCGCCAGCAGCATGCGGCGGCAAGCACGTATTGCGGATAGCTCAGCTGCGCCCGGCCGAGGACCGGGTTGTAGATGCGCATTTCGAAATTGACGTGCAGCGCGGCCAGCGCCGCCAGCGTGTCCACGTAGCGCAGCGCCGACAGTTGATCCACCAGCACCCGCACCCGCACGCCGCGTCGCGCCGCGGCCACCAGCTCGTCCAGGACCAGCCGGCCCGAGTCGTCCTCGTCGAAGATGTAGGTCTGCAGTTCGATGCTGCGCTGTGCGCTGCGGATCAGGTCCAGGCGCGAGAGCAGCGCGTCCTGGCCGTAATCCATCAACAGCACATAGTGGAGTGGATCGGCCGGCGCGCTGCCGGCATGGGCTTCGACCCCCAGCGCGCGCAGCGGCGAAGGACGCGCGCAGGCGGTGTCCGGCTGGTCGCAGTCGACCCTGGCCTCGCGCGCTTCGCCGGCGATCTGCACCGCCTGCGCGCGCTGCAGCTCCGACAGCCCCGCGCATCCGCCCAATGCCGGCACCAGCAGGGCCAGCAACAGCCATCGCCACATCACCATCGCCACATCCGGCTCATGGCGTATCCGGCTCGCGTGCCCACAGGCTGAGGTGGAAACGGACCCGGTCGCCCAGCGCCAGTCCCCAGCGGTCCATGCCGTAGTCGCTGCGGGAAATGTCGCCCTCGACCACCACCGGGCAGTCCAGAAGCGGCTGGTCGCAGGCCGCGGGCAGGATGGTGAACACTTCCTCCCGGCGCAGCCCGCGGATGCCCACGATCCCGCCCAGCTCCCCCCCTTCAAGCAGCAGCTGCGGGGAGAAGGGATCAGACTGCATCTCCACCACCGGCCAGCGCTGGACGTGGAAAAAACCATCCCCGCGGGTCAGCCGGGTATGGCGCGGCTGGTCGATGATCTCGACGCTGGTCGCATCCAGGACCATGCGTACCTGGCGCTCGCCGCCGGGCATGTCGACCACAACGCCGCGATAGGACGGAAACACGCCTTCCAGGTGCTGGCCCCAGCGGGTGCGCAGGACAAAGCCCACCTGCGAGGACTGTTCCTCAATTACCAGATCCGCACCGCCTCCTGCCCCGGCCGGAAACGGCAGGAGCATCGGAAAGCAGGCGATCAGCAGCCAGGCACGTCCGGTCACGGACACCAGAAGGCGGACAGCGCGGCGGCGCCCGGTTCCACCGGGGCGCCATCGGCAAATTCCAGCACCGCAATGCCGGCCGGGGGCATGCCGCGGAACTGGCTCGATTGGCCGCTGTTGAGCAGGGCCACCAGCCGCTCCAGCCCGGGGTTGTGGCCTACCACCAGCAGGCGGTCGACATCGCTGCTGGCTTCCAGCAGCCCCACCAGGGTGCCGGGCGTGGCCTCGTAGATCCGGTCCTCCAGTCGCTGGTCCACGTAGCCCAGCAACGAGAGCACCGTTTCCAGGGTCTCGCGGGTCCGCCGGGCCGGTGAATACAGCACGCAGTCGGGCACCAGCCGGCGCCCGGCCAGCCACTTCGCGGCGGCCTCGGCCTCGGCATGTCCATCCGGCGACAGCGGCCGGTCCAGGTCGGACTGGCCGGGAAGCCCCGGCTCAGCGTGGGCATGACGCAGCAGGATCAGTTCGCGCATGGCTTGCAACTCTCCGTCATCCCGGCAACCAGTCAAGCAGTGGCTGCCAGTCTTGCTGGTGGTCACGCGCCTTGCGCGACTGGTAATCAAACAGGCTCCGGCCCAGGCCGGTCAGCACCACGTAGGCCTGGCTGTCACGCAGTCCGGTCACGGTGGGATAGGGCCATTCGGCAATCGCTTCCATCGCCCGCTGCGAGGCGTTGGTCCACGGGCGCAGGCGGTTGCCCACCAGGCCCACCGGCAGTTCGCCGCTGCGCACCCGCGGGTGTTCGATCAGGCTGTTGAGGAACGGCACCGTGGCGTCGATATCCAGCGTGGACGGGAGCACCGGCACCACCACCGCATCGGCGTTGTCGAGCCACACGGCGAGGTCCGCGCCCATCGCGCCGGCCCCGCCATCCACCACGACCTGGTCGGCATCGCCGGGCAGCGAGTTCCACACCGACTTCTGCCGCCGACTGCCATCCAGCGCCAACACCGCGCTGGCCATGTACGAGCGGCGCTGGGCCCAGCGCATCGACGACCCCTGTGGATCGGCGTCGATGAGCACCGAGTTCAGGCCGGAAAGCGCCGCGTGGGCGGCAAGGTGGGTGGCGATGGTGGTCTTGCCCACCCCGCCCTTGGAACTGGCCACCAGAACCGTTTTCATGCGCGCGAAACCCCGGCCGGACAGATCAACCGAGAGTACACCGGGGCGACAGCGGCGGCGAGGCCGGGGTCTGCTATCTTCACGCGCTTGCCCACCTCCGGCCTGTCGCAAATGAGCCAACTGCAGGACCTTGCCGCGCTGATCCGCGCCGGCACCCCGCTGATCATCATCGAAACCGCGGACGAGCCGCAGGTCGTGGACATGTTCCGCCAGACCCTGACCCGGGTGTGGCGGGCCATGTACCGCTGGACCATCACCGAGGGCCTGCGACGGGTTGATCTGGACGGCGAGGACCCGGCCGAAGTGGCCGCCGACGTCGGCACCACCCTGCGCACCATCCGCGCGGCCGACCAGCGCGGGGTCTACCTGCTGCTGGATTTCCACCCCTATCTGGATTACGCCGGCAGCCAGCGGCAGATGCGCGACATCCTGCAGCGCCGCGACTGCCTGCCGCACACCCTGGTGCTGGTGGGCCACAAGGTTGAACTGCCGGCGGAACTCGAGGCCAAGGCGGTCCGCTACCGCCCGCGCCTGCCCGATGCCGTCGCCCTGCGGCGCATGGTCATGGAGCAGTCCCAGGCCTATTCGGCCGAACATGGCGGACGCCGGGTGGAGAAGGACCCCGCCGCGGTAGAGCGCATCGTGCGCAACCTGCAGGGGCTGGGGCTGGGTGACGCGCGCCGGATCGCCCGCCAGCTGATCTTCGACGACGGCGCCCTGGACGAGCGCGACCTGCCGCAGCTGGCGAAGCTGAAGTTCGAGCTGCTCAACCGCAGCGGCCACCTGCATTACGAATACGACACGGCCCAGTTCAATGATGTGGCCGGCGCCCGGCGCCTGAAACGCTGGATCGAGCAGCGCCGGCGGGTGTTCACCGAAGCGGATCCGCCTGCCGGACTCGACCCGCCCAAGGGCATGCTGCTGCTGGGCGTGCAGGGCTGCGGCAAATCGCTGCTGGCCAAGGCCGTGGCCGGCGGCTTCGGCGTGCCGCTGGTGCGGCTGGATTTCGGCACCCTGTACGCCAAATACCACGGCGAGAGCGAATCCAACCTGCGCACCGCACTGGCTTCCGCCGAACAGCTTGCCCCGTGCGTGCTGTGGATCGACGAGATCGAAAAGGCCATCTCATCCGGCGGCGAAGGCGACGGCGGCGTGTCCCGGCGGGTATTGGGCTACCTGCTGACCTGGATGGCCGAGCGCAAGTCGCCAGTGTTCATCGTCGCCACCGCCAACCAGGTACGCGACCTGCCCCCGGAGCTGCTGCGCAAGGGCCGCTTCGACGAGATTTTCTTCGTCGACCTGCCCACCCCCGATGTGCGTGCCGAGGCGTTCTCGCTGCATCTGGCGCGGCGCGGCTTCGATCCGGCCACGTTCGACCTCCCAGCACTGGCCGATGCCGCGGAGGGCTTTTCCGGGGCGGAGATCGAACAGGCGATCGTCTCGGGCCTGTATGCGGCCCACGCCGCCGACCGGCCGCTTGACGCTGGGCTGGTGCTGGAAGAGATCAATGCCACCCGGCCGCTGTCGGTGGTGATGGGCGAGCAGGTGAGCGCGCTGCGGGAATGGGCCTCCGGCCGCACCGTTCCGGCCGACTGACACGAGTCCTGTCTAAGGCACCTGCTGCACCTGCGCCTGGCCATCAACCACAGAAAAGACGAACACATACGTGAGCCGCAGCGGCACGGGCTCGATGCCGGCCATCATGCCGCACCCCTGATCCGGCCATGATTTCCGGCAATGCAGCCTTGGCATACTTGGGCCACGACAAACGCAGGAAGCGCCCATGATCAGATCCCGCTGCATACCCGGCATCGTCCTGGCTGCAATGGCCTGGACCACGGTTGCCGCCCAGGAGCACCGCGTCGCGCCGGGCCCGGACTGCATCGATGCCCGGGGGCTGGTCGACGTGCACCAGGCCGATGCCCACACCCTGGCGATGCGTGCCACGGACGGCACCCGTGCCTTGGTGGAACTCGGCATCGACTGTCCCGGCATCGTCACCGGGGCCAACGTGACCACGCTCGGGCACGGCGGCTGGCTGTGTGGTGCGCCCGGCGAAGCGGTGCGCTCGGGATCGCGGAGCTGCCCCATCGCCATCGTGCGCGTGGTCGACACCCGCGAATACGCGGAAGTTGTGCGCAGGGCCCGGGAAGAGCACATCAGCACGTTCGACCCGGTGGTGGTCTCCGCACCGCGACAACGCGGCTTCGTGGGCACCACCGACTACTGCCTGCGCGTGGACGCCCTGCGCGGCTGGCAGGAGGACGTTGCCGGACTGCGGGTGGAAGTGTCTCCCCGCCGCGCGGGCGGCAACCGCCATTACCGGATCGAAACCGACGGCGGCTGCGGCAACATGACCAATGCGGAAACCCTGCGCCTGGTGTCAGGAATGGGGTTGGGCATGGTCTGCGGCAATCCGGGAGACCGGGTGGTGTTCGATCGCGCGCAGCCACCCGCCGCCGCGGGCGTGTCCGGGTTTCCCAGGCCGCTGATGCAGGGGAACCTGGCGTCGCTGCATGGCTGCCGGATCAGCCGCCTGTATCCCATCGATCGCTGATAGGCCCTGCACGCTTTGCCGCGAAAGATTACCGGCCTGGCTGCCAGCCAGCCGGCGGCTCAAGCGGCACGCCGGCCTCGGCCAGGATGCGTTCGATCAGGTCGTGCTCGGTGCGTACCTGCGGGTCGGCCAGCAGGCGGACGAACTGGGGAACGCCATCCCGCTCCTGCGAACTGGCGATCCGCCCCCACTCCGACATCTGCCAGTCCATCCGCCGCCGCAGCGCCTGCGCTTCGGCACGCTCCGACGCGTTGCCGGCCATGCGCTCAAGCATGCCGATGCCCAGCATGCGTCCCAGACTGGTATCGGAAAACCCGACCAGTATCCGGGCGATATGTGCGCAGTCGGCAGCACGTGCGGGCACGGACCGCAGCGCAGTGCCATCTCCGCAAGCGTAGGTGAGCGGCTGCAGGGACGGGATTGCCACCGCCGCCCAGAGCCCCATTGCGCTGTCGGCGGCGAGCTCTTCCACCGTGCCGCCCTCCCCCATCAGCACGCTGCGCTCCGCCGCACTGGGCGGATGCCGCAACAGGGCCGACTGGATCCATCGCACCTGGTCATACATGTGCAGGTCGAAGCGGCGCAGGTCGCGGGCCCTGGCCAATGCCATCTCCGCGCCGCCCTCAAGCAGCAGCAACGGCGCGATGTTGTCGGGCTCTGCCTGGGCCCAGCGCCGTGCGGCTTGCTCACGCAGTACACCGCCTGCCTCAGCGCCCATCATCAGCATTGAACTGGCGATCACATCGGTGCCGGCCTTCTGCGCCGCCGCCTGGCGCCAGCCCGCGGTGGTGGCGTCCCCGCCTATCCGGCCCTCGGCATCGATGTTGGCCATGTCCTGCAGGATCGCCGCCAGCGCAAGGTCACGCGGCTGGCCGCTTGCGGCCAGGAGCACGGCGGTGCGCTGCTGGTAGTTGCGCCACACCCGCTCGGCGGCAATCGCCTGCACATCCACCTGGCCGGCAGGTACGGAAGGCTGCTGGGCCTGAAGCGGCAGCGAAACGGCGAACAGGAGAACAAGCAGCGGCCTCAACATGGATCGGATGCTCCGGGCAGGACGGGGATGGGCGTCATGATGACAACGTTCGTGTGAGCGGTCGCGTTGACCTGCTCGATCAGTACCCCGCCGCCTGCCCATCCTTGCGTGACTCACTCGCGCCGATCCAGCCGCCATACGGATTGACCCGGATGGCCTGGTAGCCGCCGTAGGGTCCATCGGCAAAGCGCACCGAGTGCCCCATGCGCATCAGCGCGCGCACGGTCTCGTAAGGGAAGCCGCTTTCCAGCTCGATGCGGCCGCCGTCGGCCATGGGTTCGTTCTGCCCCACCGGCTCGGCCGAGCCGTCGTGGTGGATACGCGGCGCGTCGCCCGCCTCCTGCAGGTTCATGCCGAAATCGATCATGTTGACCAGGATCTGCACGTGGCCCTGCGGCTGCATGGCCCCGCCCATCAGCCCGTACGACAGCCACGGTTGGCCATCTTTCGTGACGAAGGCAGGAATGATGGTGTGGAACGGGCGCTTGCCCGGGGCGTAGCCGTTGGGATGGTCATCGCGCAGCACGAACTGCTCGCCGCGGTTCTGCAGGATGAAGCCCAGCCCCGGCGGCGCCATGCCGCTGCCCATGCCGCGATAGTTGGACTGGATCAACGACACCATCATGCCGTTGGCGTCGGCGGTGGTGAGGTAGATGGTGTCGCCCTCGTCGAGCTGGCGCGGCGTACCCGGCTGCACCTGGCGCGCGGCGCGGTCCATCGAGATCAGCGCACCGCGCTCGGCGGCGTATCCCTTCGAGATCAGCCTTGCCACCGGCGCCGGATGGAAGGCCGGATCGGCGTACCAGCGCGCGCGGTCGGCGAAAGCAATCTTCTTGGCTTCGACAAACAGGTGCACATGCTCCAGGCTGCCGAACCCGTATGAGCCGAGATCGTACGGCTCCAACAGATTGAGGATCTGCAGCGCGGCGATGCCCTGCCCGCTGGGCGGCAGCTCCCACACGTCGTAGCCGCGGTAACTGGTGGATACCGGATCGACCCAGTCGCCGGTGTGCACGGCCAGGTCCTCGTAGCGCAGGAAACCGTCGTGCTCGCGGAAATACGCGTCGATAGTGCGGGCAATTTCGCCCTTGTAGAACGCATCCCGCCCGCCGGCGGCAATCTTCTCCAGCGTGTCGGCAAGGTTGGGATTGCGCCAGGTTTCGCCCCGGCGCGGCGCGCGGCCGTCGATGGTGAACTGCGCGCTGAAGCCCGGCCACTTCGACAGCACCGGTACCGATCGCTCCCAGTAGTGGGCGATTACCTCGTGTACCGGATGGCCTTCGCGCGCATAGCGAATGGTAGGCGCCAGCACCTCGGCCATCGGCAGGGCGCCAAAACGCCCGTGCAGGGCGAACCAGCCATCCACCGCGCCCGGCACGCTCACCGGCAGCGGCCCGCGCGGCGGGATCGCGGTCAATCCGCGGCGCTGGAACTCCACGCTGGTCAGCGCCATCGGCGAGCGCCCGGAACCGTCGTATCCATGCAACCGCTGCGTGCGAGGATCCCAGACGATCGCGAACAGATCACCGCCGATACCGTTGCCGGTCGGCTCCATCAGCCCCAGCGCGGCATTGGCGGCAATCGCCGCGTCCACCGCCGAGCCGCCGGCCTTCATCACGTCCAGGGCGATCTGGGTGGCCAGCGGGTGCGAGGTCGCCGCCATCGCCCGGGGCGCATAGACCTCGCTGCGGGTGGCAAACGGCTCGCCGGTGATGCGGTCGGCGGACAGCGCCGGGGCGGAGGCGGCGACAAACAGCAGCCCTGCCAGACAGGATCGGAACATGGGGCAAGACTCCCGGCGGTGTCGGATATCGGACAAAGATACCCGGCGTTGGCCCCGGATCCCCAGCTGCACCTCGGGTACGCCCCAGTTGTGGTGGGCATGTGCGCCCGCCTAGGGTCATGCACTGGAAGCGTGTACCCATGACATGGAGCCGGCCATGAGCGGCAACAGCATCAACCGCGTCAACATCCCCCTGCCGCCGATCGTGCCGCTGCTGCCGAATCTTGCCAATCCGGCCATGCAGGCCGCCCAGCATCTGCTGCGCCAGGCGGTGCCGTACGCACTGGACACGGTGTATCACCCGATCCAGGCGGCTTTCCAGCCGGCCCCGCAGGGTGGCAGCAACGGTCCCAGCGGCGTGAACGGCCCCTATGCACTGCCCGAAGGCCAGAGCCTTGGCCAGGTCAGCAGCGGCACCCAGGCGCAGCCGTTCGACGTCACCCTCTCGCAGCTGGCCACTGCCGTCTACGGCACCCGTGGCGAGCCGCCGGCGGGCTGGAGCGCGGTCAGCAACGACCTGATCGCCGACCGCCTGACCCCAGAAGGGCAGGCGCCGGCTTCCGAAGAGGCAGTGCAGGCCTGGCGCCAGGAGTTCCTCGGCGACGGCACGGTGACCAGCGCGCAGCAGTTCAAGGCCGAAATCTACACCGATGGCGACGGCAACTTCGTGCTGTCCTACCGCGGCACCGCCGAGGGCATGCCCGATTGGGAGAACAACTTCCGCCAGGGCACCGGCTTTGAAACCCACGATTCCAGCGACAAGTTCACCGATACCGCGGTCAATACGGCGGTGGAATTCGCCGACGTGTTCGGCAACGGCGAGGCCGACAGCCCGGCCGACAATCTGGCCATCACCGGCCACTCACAGGGCGGTGGCCTGGCCTCGGTGGGATCGCTGGCTTCCGGCGTGCCGGCGGTCACCTTCGATGCTTCGGGGATCCACCCCAACACGCTCGAGCGCATGGGCATGAGCCCGGAAGCGGCGCGCGAGATCGCCAACAACGGCGGCATCCGCGCCTACTCGCTGGACAGCGACGCCCTGAGCCAGGCCCAGGAAAGCTGGGTCACCGGCCTGGTGGCCCCGGACGCCCTGGGCACCCGGATCATCGTTGAACCCGGCCCGGTCTCCAAGCACACCGTGGTCGAGCGCGCCAGCGAGCTGGAACTCGACAACCTCTCGCCCGGCCAACGCGCGGCCGCCAACCTGCTGGTGGAAACCCTGCGCCACAGCGGTGTGCCGCTGTTCGACCCCGCCGCCGACCTGGCCTACGCCGCACTGAGCCACAACCCCAACGTGCTCACCGCGGCCATGATGGAAGTCGAGCCCTGGCAGGCGGGTTACCAGAACCCGTCAGATTTCGGCCGCGACCTGCAGAACGCGATCCCCGATGCGGTCAAGGATGATTTCGCGCTCAACACCCATGACCTCATCACCGATGTGATCGAAGTCGCGCAGACCGACTTCGCCAACGGCGATTACGCGCTGGGCGGCATGCGCATCCTTGGTGACCTGGGCGAGGGCTTTTTCAACTCCGTCGGTGACGTGGTGAGCGGTTTCGGCGACCAGTTCGCCGATGGCGTGCGCGACCAGACCACGCAGTGGGCAGATGGCTTCCGCGGCGAAGGCCCCTGGGGTCTGGGCGATGGCATCGCGGTGACGATCGAAGGCATCGGCAGCGCCGGTGCCTGGGTACTGGAGAACGGCAGCGGCGCTCTGGAATGGGCTGCCGACGGCGTGGGCAGCCTGTTCGAGACAGTCGCTGACCTGGGCGGGCACGGCGCGCAGCTGGCGGTGGACGGCTTCGTCGCCACGGTCAATGCCACGGTTGAAGGCGTGGGCTACGTGGTCGATGCGGTAGGCACGGGAGTGGACTACGCCATCCAGACGGCATCCGACGGCTGGAATACGGTCAAGGAAATCGCAGTGGACACCTGGGATGGCACGGTCGAAGCAGTCTCCACCGGCTGGAACAACACCGTTGATGCGGTCTCCACCGGCTGGAACAACACCGTCGACGCCGTATCCAGCGGCGCTTCGTGGCTGAACGACAGGATGCCGTGGAACTGGTGATCACCGGCCCCACTGCTGCCGAGCCGGCTCGTCGTTGCGCCGGTCCACCTGTGGCGTCTTGCGGTACCGTGACGGGCAGGCTGTAATCGACTGATATGCGCCAGCTTGCGGCCATCGTCGTCCTTTTCGTCCTCAGCTGCGCCCCGGGGTGCGCACGCCCGCCCATGACCAGCGAACCGTTTGCCAACACCTCAATTTCGCCGCTGGCCGACGCCGTTGCCTCCGGCGACGCCGCCGAAGTCCGCCGCCAGCTTGAAAGCGGTACCAGCCCCGAAACCCCGGGCAGCGACGGCGCCAGCCTGCTGGTGTGGGCAATCGACCGCGGACTGGTCGACGGCGCCCTGGCGCTGCTGGAAGGCGGCGCGGATCCCAATCATCCGGACGCCGACGGCACTACCCCGGTCCACGCGGCCGCCTTCGCCGACGATGCGGCCCTGCTGCGCGCAGTGCTGGCCCATGGCGGGAATCCCAACGTCCGCAATCCGGTCACCGGCGCCAGCCCACTGGCCGCGTCCATCCTCAACCGCAACCCGGAGCCGATGCGGATCCTGCTTGAGGCCGGCGCGGATCCCGATCTGGCCGACCGCAACCAGGACACCCCGCTGCACGTGGCCGCGCGCACCAACAAGGGCGAAGCAATCCTGCTGCTGCTTGAGCGCGGCGCATCCCCGCTGGCCAGCAACGGCCGCGGTGCAAGCTTCCAGCGCCATTACTTCAATTACCGGCGCGAATTGCTGAACGAGCGCGCACTGGCCGAGCGCCGCCAGATCGTGGCCTGGCTCAAGGAAAACGGCATCCCGCTGGAAGCCAACGTGGACGCCGACTACTGAGTCTGGCCAGACAGACCTCGGGTACGCCCCAGCTGTCAGCGCACCGCCTCCCGGGCTAAGTTCGGTCCAAATACTGGAAGAGAGCGGTGCCATGAGCATCCACCTGCAGTCCCCGATGATCGCCGCGCAGGCCTTGCGCCTGCTGGCAGCCACGCCCACGGTTCAGAACCTGCCCGCATCGGTTCTGCCGCCATCGATCAACCAGATGCCCTACCGCCCGGAGCCGTCATGGAACCCGCAGGTGGCCGGGCTGATCGCCCAGCAGGGACAGGGCCAGGGTGCCAACGGGGTGTCCTTCGACGCCCAGGTGCGCGGGCAGGATGCCCAGGCCATCGACCTGGAGCTGATGCAGATCTCCAGCGCGGTCTACGATCCATCCGTGCAGTCGGTGGGCAACTGGAGCCGGGTCAGCGACGCGGACCTGACCGCTGCAGGCATTGATCCGGCCCTGCTGGACAATCCCGAAACCGGGTTCCGCGCCGGCATCTACGCCGACGGCGACGGCAACCACGTGCTCGCCTTCGCCGGCTCCAACGAGTCCCAGGACTGGACCGGCGCCAACCTGCGCCAGGGGTTGGGTTGGCAGGCCGAACAGTACGACGAAGCGGTACAGCTGGCCCAGCTCGCCGCCGGCGCGTACGGCGACGACCTGGTGATCACCGGCCACTCGCTTGGCGGCGGTCTTGCCGCCACCGCCTCGTTCGCCACCGGCAATGCCGCGGTCACGTTCAACGCATCCGGCGTGCACGACAACACCATTCGCAACCTGGGCCTGGATGTGGACGCCGCCAAGGCGGACGCTGCCGACGGACAGATCCGGCGCTACAACGTTGATGGCGACCCGCTCACCACCGCGCAGCAGGACACCTGGGTGGTGAACCACGGCCTACCGGACGCGCCGGGGCACGAGATCACCCTCGACAACCCGTATCCGCCCCTGGACGGCCCGGAATGGACCTGGAACCCGGTCGAGTACGCCAAGCGCGTGGCCGATCACGGGCAGGCCAAGCTGGATCGGGCCGGTGAGCTGCACGGCCAGCAGGGCGTGCTGGATGCGCTGGAACAACAGCGCCCCTGGGAAAGCTGAGACCGGCATGACGGCCGGCACCAACCGCGCGCGGCCTGTGTGAGAATCGGCCCATGCGCGCCGCAACATTGACGATCCTGCTGATGCTGTCCGGCGCCGCCTGCAGCGGAGATTCCATGGACGCCAGACAAGCCTTCCCCGATGACCCCCGCAGCGCCGAACTTGCGGCCGCTGCTGCCACCGGTGATGCCGAACAGATCCGTCTGCTGGTTCGTGAGGGCGCGGACCCGAGGGCCCGCGGGGAAAAGGGCGTGAACCTGCTGCAGCTGGCCATGCTGGCGCAAAGCAAGACCGGCCTGGAAGCGCTGCTGGAGGCCGGCGCAGACCCCAACGCGCCCGGGCTGGGAGGCAGCACGGCGGTCCACGGCGCGGCGATTGCCGATGATCCCGAGTACCTGCGGATCATCCTCGCCGGTGGCGGTGATCCCGACGCCCGCCACGGTGAAACCGGCGCGACGCCCCTGGCCGGAGCGTCCGGCCCGCGCACCGATACCCAGTTCCATATGCTGCTGGAGGCCGGCGCCGACCCCGACGCGGCCGACCGCACCGGCAATACCCCGCTGCACAAGGCGGCGATGATCAACGCCGGCAGCCACGTGCTGGCGCTGCTGGAAGCCGGGGCCAACCCGCAGGCCACCAATACCCAGGGCGCCACCTTCCAGCGCTATTTCTTCAAGACACCGGCTGACCGCCTGAACGATCAGGCCCGTGCCGACCGTGAGACGGTCAGCGCCTGGCTGCGCGAACGCGATATCCCGCTGGAAAGCCCCTAGCCGGCAGCGCTTGCCGGCTTACGGCCAGGCAGGCGGATCCTCGGCCCAGGCGGCGTGCACTTCGGCCAGTACCGCCCGCTCCGCATCGCTCCATTCGGGCAGCAGCGCGGCCAGGTCCGGATTGCTCCAGCGGTCCGGCCAGGTGCGCACAGCGGCCGCGTACCAGTCACGAGCCTCGTCCCGGCGGTCCAGCCGCCACAGCGCCAGGGCGAACGTGGGCGGCACCCACGCCGGCGATTGCGCCCGGCCGGCAGCGGCGCCAAGCCACTGTTCCAGTGCGGTCTCCACTTCACCCCTGCGGTACAGGTCCCAACCGTAGTTCCACTGCACCGAGTTGCGCAGCCATCCGCGGCCGAGGCTCTCCAGCAGCTGGTCGTACAGCGCCCGGCCGGTGTCCGCACGCCCGCTTGCCATGGCAATGTGCGCCAGCTGGGCCTGGGCGGCATTGGCGTTGCGCTCGCTGCGCTCGATCATCCGCAGCAGCCGCTGCTGCGCAGGCTCATCGCTGCCTTCAACCGCGGTCACCGCACGCGCGGTGCGTTCGTCTTCATCGAAATAGAACTCAGCCGGCCTGGGCAGCTGCTGGGCGTGGACAGAAAATGCCGCGAACAGCAGAACGAGGCCGGACACTACAGAAACACGCATGACTTGATGGCTCCCCCAATCCCGAGCCGATTGTAGCGGCGCCCCGGCGCCCTGTCCTCGCCGCCGCCGATACAGCCCGGATGTCGCGGTCACTTTGCGGCTGAGCGATGGGCCCGACGCGGGAAGCGGCACGCGGCCGCGGACTGAAGCGTTCATCGCCCCAAACTGAAACCACCTCGGTTTTTTGAACAACAAAGCCGCCGACATCTGCTACCTTTGCGCCATCTCGTATTCACACACGTGACGGGATGTTCAAACACGGTTCTTCCCCCGGCCGGATCCTCGTCGTTGACGACCAGCCTGGCAACGTCCGCGTTGTCGGTGCCCTGCTGTCACGCAATGGATTCGAGGTACTGTCCGCCGACAATGGACATGAGGCGCTGCGGCTTGCCGCCGATCAGCTGCCTGACCTGATCCTGCTCGACGTATTGATGCCGGACATGGACGGTTTCCAGGTGCTGGCCGAACTCAAACGCGACGAAGCCCTGCGCCGCCTGCCCGTGGTGTGCCTGACTGCTGCCCGCGATCGCGAGCAGCTGCTGCGCGCATTCGATGCCGGCGCCGTGGACTACGTGACCAAACCGTTCCTTCCGGAAGAGCTTCTGGCCCGGGTGAATGCCCATCTCGGCCTGAAGCTTGCCCGCGACCGCCTGGAGCGGGTGGCGCGGGAGCGTCAGGAGCTGGTGAACCTGGTGGCCCACGATCTGAAGAACCCGCTGAGCAGCGTGCTGTTTGCCATCGACATCCTGCGCGCGGATGGGGTTCCTGCGCACCGTATCCCGCGCTACCTGGAAACCATCCACGACAGCGCCAACGATGCCATTGGCTATATCCGCCTGTACCTGGAAACCCAGCGCGCGCAGCGCGAGACCCTGGCGGTGGAAGAGCCGGCGGTGGTAGCCGAAGTACTGAAAGTATTGTCCAGCCGCTACTCGCTCCAGTTCGAGGCCCGCGGCCGCCAGCTGCGCACGTCGGCCCCGCCCGGCATGCGGGCGGCGATCACGCCGATGGTGCTTCGCCAGGTGGTGGAGAACCTGGTCAGCAACGCGATCAAATATGCCCCGGACAGCGATCTGGAGATCGGTTGCCGCGCCGGAGCGCCCGGCTACCTGCAGCTGCTGGCCGAAGACCGGGGCCCGGGTATTCCCGCGGCGCGCCAGCGCCAACTGTTCCAACCGTTTACCCGGCTGCATGACGAACCCGCTGCGCCAGAGGACGTCTCCAGCGGCCTGGGCTTGAGCCTCGCACGGCAGATCATCACCGACGCGGGTGGCCAGCTCTGGTATGAGGACCGCGAAGGCGGCGGGGCGCGCTTCATCATCGAGCTGCCCGCCGCCAAGGACTGAGTCCGGCCCGCGCCTACCGGTCGGCGCCGGGCTCCTGCCCGACCTGCTCGCTGCTGCTGTGCCCGGCAGCCGACCCATGGGCGGTCCGGCGCGCTTCAACACGTTTTGACTGCCCATCGATCGCACGACCTTCCTGGGCTTTGCGGCGCCGGTACGCATATACCAGCAGGCCCGCTGCGGCGGCCATCGCCGTGGCGGCCGCGGTGGCCGTCATGACCGGGTGGCGGCGCGTGGTGCGGCTCAGCACCTTGCCACCGGTGCGGGCCGCGCCAACGGCAACGCCGGCCTTGAACCACTTCTGTGCGTGGTCAGGCACGTTGCGGATGCCATCGCCCAGCTGTCCTGCCAGCTGCATGGCCTTGTCCTGGATGAAATCTAGCTTGGTCATCGAAGTGTCCTGGATCTGGTTGATGCGGTATATCGCGAGGTGGGAAGTATCGGCCCGTTTCCGTCGCCGGGACGTGAGCGCAGGCACTTCCACCGGGGAATCTATTCATGTTCCCGGCGGACGGCATTTCCTTATCCGCGCGGTTTTGCGCGGTGGGTGGGCGCGGCGCGCAGCGGATCCTCCGGCCACGGATGCCTGGGGTAACGGCCCTTCATTTCCTTGCGCACCTCGGGCCAGGTCCGCTCCCAGAAGCCGGCCAGATCGCGCGTCACCTGCAGTGGCCGGCCGGCGGGCGACAGCAGGTGCAGGGTCAGCGGCACCCTGCCATCGGCGATGCTCGGGGTCCGGGACAGGCCGAACAGCTCCTGCAGCCTGACCGCGAGTACCGGTTCCTGGCCCACTGCATACTGGATCTGGCGCTGCTGGCCCGAAGGCACCTGGATACGCACCGGCGCCAGCGCGTCCAGGCGCTGGCCCTGCGACCAGTCCAGCTGCAACTTCAGCACATCTGCCAGATCGCCGACGGCCAATGCATCCAGCCGACTCTTGCCCGCAAAAGCCGGGCGCAGCCAATCATCAAGGCCAGCCAGCAGGGCCTCGTCGGAAAGATCCGGCAGCTGCAGCTCGGGCATCCACTCGCGCAGGCAGCACACCCGCTCGCGCCACTGCTGCAGCGCCGGGGTCCATGGCAGCGCCTCCAGGCCCCGCGTGCGTACCGCCTCGGTCAGTGCACCCGCGGCCAGTTCCGGGTCAACGCGCCCGCCGGGACGGCTGTCCAGCACGATCGCGTCGAATGTTTGCACCCTCTCGGCCACCAGCGCGCCACGGGCCTCGTCCCAGCGGACCTGATCGCGCTCGTCAAACAGCCCGGCAAAGGACTGTCGCAGCCGCTCCTCATCCACCGGCGCGGCGCGCAGCACCAGCGCCAGGCGCGGATCGAAGCGCAGCTCGCTGGCCACCAGCCACGGCTCGCCGAACAGGCTGCTGTCATCGGCCAGACGCGCCATGCGCCCGTTGGCCAGCTGGTAGCGCAGCGGGTCGGATGGATGCTGGTGGGCGATGCGGTCGGGGAAGGCATGGGCCAGCAGGTCGCCAAGGGCATGGGCCGGCAGCTGCGCTGGTGGAGGCGAAGACACCCGCAGGCGCCGACGCCACTGCCTGGACGCGGCATCAATGGCGGCCAGGGCACCGCGCGCCGCCCCGCCCTGGCCACGTCCGGAGCGGAACGCCGCCAGAGCCCGCCAGCGCAGTGCCAGCCCGTCGCCCTGCCCGGGCAACGGATCGCGCGCTTCAATCAGGGCCACCAGGTCGCAGGCCAGCGCCCGCCCGGCATCCTCATCGGCCGCCAGCAGCATCGCCGCCATCCGCGGGTCGGTGCCCAGCCCCAGCATGCGCCGGCCCAGCGGGGTCATCGCATTGCCGGAGTCGAGCGCGCCCAGCCGGCGCAGCAGGTCACGCGCCGAGGCCAGCGCACCCGCGGGCGGCGGATCGACGAAGCGCAGCGCATCACTACCCCACCCGGCCAGCTCCAGTGCCAGTCCGGCCAACCCGGTCTGGGTGATTTCAGGTCGCCGCTGCGGTTCCAGCCGCTGCGATTGCGGCCATAGCCGGTAGGCCCAGCCTTCGGCCACCCGTCCCGCACGGCCCGCACGCTGGTCGGCCGATGCCTGGGAAATGGACACCACCTCCAGGCGCGAAAACCCGCTGCCCGGATCAAACCGCGGCTCCCGCGCCAGGCCGCTGTCGATGACCGTACGCACGCCGGGCAGGGTGACGCTGGATTCGGCCACGTTGGTAGCCAGCACCACGCGGCGCAGGCCGTCATCACCACGTCGGAGCACCTGCGCCTGGCGTTCCACCGGCAGGTCGCCGTGCAGGGCCAGGACCAGGGCGTCGTTGCCAGTGGCCTCCAGTGCCGCCTGCACCCGCGCGATCTCCCGCCGTCCGGGCAGGAACGCCAACACGTCGCCCGGGTGCTGGGCGAGGGCATTCGCGATGGCACGCACCATCTGCCGTTCCGGGGATTCATCGCGACGGACGGGAAAGTGGGAAACCTCCACCGGGAACGCGCGCCCGGCACTGGTCAGCCGCGGCGCGTCCAGCACGCCAGCCAGCCCCTCGCCGTCCAGGGTGGCCGACATCACCACGATCCGCAGCTCTTCGCGCAATCCGGACTGCACGTCCAACGCAAGCGCCAGGCCCAGGTCGGCGGCCAGATGGCGCTCGTGGAATTCGTCGAACAGCAGCGCGCCGATGCCTTCCAGCAGCGGATCGTCCTGGATCATGCGGGTGAGGATGCCTTCGGTGACCACCTCGATCCGGGTGCGGCTGGAGGTGCGGTTTTCAAACCGGATGCGGTAGCCGACCGTTCCACCGACATCTTCGCCCAGCTGTGCGGCCATATAAGTGGCCGCAGCCCGCGCGGCCACCCGGCGCGGTTCCAGCATCACGATCCGGCGGCACTCCAGCCACGGTGCATCCAGCAGCGCCAGCGGCACGCGGGTGGTTTTGCCCGCCCCCGGGGGCGCTTCCAGCACCAGCCGCGGGTGGCGGGCGAGGGAAGCGCGGATCTCATCCAGCAGCTCGTCGATGGGCAGGCGTGCGGTCATCGGGCTAGGATACGGCCGGTCCAGCCTGGGGGCCGGTACGGACACGTTGCGTATCCTGTACCGCCGGTTCCATTGCAGCGAGTCCATGCAGCTCATCGATATCGGCGTCAACCTGACCCACGAAAGTTTCGACCACGACCGCGAGGCGGTCATGCAGCGCGCGCGTGATGCGGGCGTTGCCCGGATGATCGTCACCGGCGCCAGCCGCGCGGAGTCGCCGCGGGCGCTGGAACTGGTCCAGGCCTGGCCGGGCGAACTGTTCGCCACCGCCGGCGTGCATCCGCACCACGCCAGCGAGTACACCGCCGAATGCGACGCCGAGATGCGCGCCCTGCACGCCCACCCGGAAGTGGTGGCGGTGGGCGAGACCGGGCTGGATTACTTCCGCGATTTCTCACCGCGCACGGCGCAGCGGCGGGCGTTCGAGCGCCAGCTGGAGATCGCCGTCGATACCGGCAAGCCGCTGTTCCTGCACCAGCGCGATGCGCACGATGACTTCATCGCGGTGATGAAGGAGTTCCAGGGACGGCTGGGCCCGGTGGTAGTGCACTGTTTCACCGGCACCCGCGAGGAGTTGTTCGACTACCTCGACCAGGACTGGCACATCGGCATTACCGGCTGGCTGTGCGACGAACGTCGCGGCCAGCACCTGCGCGAGATCGTGGGCAACATCCCGGGCAACCGGCTGATGGTGGAAACCGATTCGCCCTACCTGCTGCCGCGCACGCTCACGCCCAGGCCGAAGGACCGGCGCAACGAGCCCATGCACCTGCCACACATCCTGGCCGAGCTGGCCCGTGACCGCGGGGAAACCATCGAAGTGACCGCCGCGGCAACCACCGCCACCGCGCAGGCCTTCTTCCGCCTGCCCGCGGGCTGACCGCACCGCAGGCGGGTCAGGAAGAAGGCAGCGACATATTGTTCATTGCCTCGCCCAGGCGCCTGGCTTCCTCTTCCATCTCGATCAGCCTGGCGCACCCGCTTTCCAGTTCGGCGGCGGGCTGCTCGGCGATCTTCAGCTCGGCGTGGCGCGCGGCCCAGTCCCACACGGCGTCAACGCGCGCAGCTTCCACGCCCGCGGCTACCATCTGTTCGCGCTGATCGTCCCGGGCCTGCCGCAGCGTCGCCTCGTCGTGGTGATCGCAGGACGCAGACAGCGCCTGCATGGTGGCGCCGATCTGCACCGCCACCGCCCACGACGCGGTCCGGCCATCGGGTTCCAGCCCTTCGACCGGCATCTTCTCCGACAGCTCCGGGGCCGGTTCCGGCTGCGCGGGTGCTGACTGGAGCGGCGCCGGATCGGACAACGACGCCCCCCCCTCTTCCGGTCCCTCCCCGCTGCAGGCGGCCAGCGCCAGAGCCAGGACCGTCACACCGGGCAGCAACTGCAGCGGCGATATACGCGAACGTGACATCGGGACTCCCCTCCCTGTACGAACGCCGCCGAGCATACCGCGGCCGACAACCTGCCCGGGCACCGGCATCCGGAAGTGCGACGCCGGTCCGCTCAGCTGCGCAGGCCGACGCCCCGCTTCAGCAGCCACAGACCCAGCGACCCCAGTGCCACCACGAAGCCCAGCATCAGCGCGTAGGCCACCCACAGCGGCACGTCGCCGCGGCCCAGCAGGCCGTAGCGGAAGGCGTTGACCATGTAGAAGATGGGGTTGGCGTAGGTGAGCTTCTCGGCCCAGCCTGGCAGCAGCGAGACCGAATAGAACACGCCGCCCAGGTAGGTCAGCGGGGTGAGGATGAAGATCGGCACGATCGCCACGTCGTCGAATTTCTTGGCGAACACCGCGTTGACGAAGCCGGCCAGCGAAAAAATGGTCGCGCCCAGCAGCACCGTAGTCAGGGTCACCCATGGATGCGGGATGCGCACCGTGGTGAACAGCATCGCGATGCACAGCACGATCACGCCCACCATCAGCCCGCGGGCCACCGCCCCGGCCACGTAGCCGCCCAGGATCACCCACGGCGGCATCGGGCTGACCAGCAGCTCTTCCACATGACGGCCGAACTTGGCGCCGAAGAAGCTTGAGGAGATGTTGCCGTAGCTGTTCTGGATCACGCTCATCATCACCAGGCCGGGGACGATGAAGTCCATGTAGCTGATCCCGTCCATGGTCCCGATGCGGCTGCCGATCAGGCCGCCGAAAATCAGGAAGTACAGGGTCATGGTGATGGCCGGTGGCACCAGGGTCTGGCTCCAGATCCTGAGGATGCGCATGATCTCGCGCCGGCTGACCGTGCCCAGGGCGACCATGTTGTTGCGCAGGTTGCTGCTCTCGCGTGCACTCATGCCGCTCGCTCCGGGGTCTGCGGAGCGGTTGCGCCGGGACCCGGCGCGCCCTCGCCGGTCATGCGCACGAACAGTTCTTCGAGCCGGTTGGCCTTGGGCCGCATGGACCGGACCCGCAGGCCGGCTTCATCCAGCGCGGCAAAGATCCGGTTGAGGTCCATGGAGCGCGGCATCTCCACGTCCAGGGTATGCCCGTCATGGGCCGAGACCTGGACACCCTCGACCTGCGGCAGCGCTGCCGGCAGCTCGCCCTCCACGTCGAGCAGGAATCCTTCCACGTCGAGCTTGGAGAGCAGGCTGCGCATCGGCCCCTGCTCCACGATCCGGCCGTGGTCGATGATGGCCAGGTTGCGGCACAGGTTCTCGGCTTCTTCCAGGTAATGCGTGGTCAGGATGATGGTGGTTCCGGCGGCGTTGATCTCGCGCAGGGTGCGCCACATGCCGCGGCGGATCTCGATGTCCACGCCCGCAGTGGGCTCGTCCAGGATCAGCAGCTGCGGCCGGGTCATCATCGCCCGGGCGATCATCAGCCGGCGCTTCATGCCGCCCGACAGGGTGCGGCTCATCACCTCGGCCTTGTCCCACAGCTGCGCCGCGCGCAGTTCAGCCTCGGCGCGCACGACCGCTTCGGCACGGGGGATGCCGTAGAAGCCGGCATAGTTGACCAGGATGTCGAGCGGCTTCTCGAACATGTTGAAGTTGATTTCCTGCGGCACCAGGCCGATCAGGCGCATGGCGGCGTCGCGATCACGCGCCAGGTCCACGCCGAACACCGACACGTCTCCGGACGTCTTGTTCACCAGCGAGGAGATGATGCCGATCAGGGTGCTCTTGCCCGCCCCGTTGGGGCCAAGCAGCGCATAGAAGTCACCCGGGGTGACATCAAGCGAAATGCCCTTGAGCGCCTCGACCCCGCCCGGATAGGTCTTGCGCAGGTCGCGCACGGACAGGGCGGGCGCGTCGCCATGTGGAATCTGGGTCATCTGGATACCTTTCCGCCCGGTTTTTCAGGCAATCCCGTTAGTATAGGCGGCTGCGCACGGGTGCCCGTGCGACATTGCGTTGCATCACATTGGCCAAAAAGAACTTTCCCCTCCGACTCGTCTCGCGCCGCATGATTGCTCCGGCGGTCGCGCACCTGGATCTGGTACGCGACGACGGCGAACCGCTGGATTTCATCCCCGGCCAGTTCGTCCAGGTGCACTTTGAATACGCCGACGGCACCGCCACGAAGCGCAGCTATTCGCTGGCCTCGGTTCGCGACCCGGCCGCCGCGGCCGATGCAGCCGTGCAGATCGCAGTCAGTTACGTGACCGGCGGCGCGGCCACGGCGCTGTTTGAAAGCCTGCACGTAGGCGGGGTGGTCAATGCCAGCGGGCCATTCGGCCGCTTCTGCCTGATGCCCAACGATGCCAACCGGCGTTACCTGCTGATCGGCACCGGCACCGGGGTCACGCCCTACCGGGCGATGCTGCCGCTGCTGGAACAGCAGATGGCCGAGCGCGGCATCGAGGTGGTGCTGCTGTTCGGTGCGCGCAGTCCGGCCGAGCTGCTGTACGGCGACGAATTCCGCGCGTTCGCCGCACAGCATCCGCGCTTCCGCTTCGTGCCCTGCTTCTCGCGTGAGCTGCCCGGACCGGGGTCCGCCCAGGACCACCCTGACGTGCGCCACGGCTACGTGCAGCAGTTCCTGGACGAATTCGCCCCCAGCGGCGACACCGACCTAGCCTACCTGTGCGGCAACCCGGACATGGTGGATGCCTGCTTCGCGGCCCTCAAGGACCACGGCCTGGCGGTTCCGCAGATCCGGCGTGAAAAGTACGTCAGCAGCAAATAGCCCGGGTCGGGGTTGCACACGCCAACTGTCAAGCTTGCTTGACACCCGGAAACGGCAAGCGCAACATCCATGTCAAGCCTCCTTGACAGGTTATCCCGATGCGCTCTGTCCACCGCCGTTACATGCGTGAATTCATCCCCGCCATGACCGCCTACGTGGTGGTACTGATGCTGTCGATGTGGGCCCTGCACCACGTGGAATCCACATTGGCGCGGGCGCTGCTGGCACTGGCGCCGGCGCTGCCGGTCGTGGCCGCCGCCCGCGCGGTCCTGCGCTTCGTCCGCGACAGCGATGAGCTGGATCAGAGGATCCTGCTGGAAGCGTTCTCGCTTGCTGCCCTGGTGCTGACCCTGGGCAGCTTCAGCCTGGGCCTGCTGGTGATGGCCGGGGTGGTGCCCATGCGCGCGGATCTGGCGCTGATCTGGATCCTGCCCACCTTTTGCGGGCTCTACGGCCTGTTCGCCTGCCTGGCACGGCGTCGCTACGCGTGAACAACCGGGTGCGCGAACTGCGCGATGCCCGCGGCTGGTCGCAGGCGCGTCTGGGCGAGCAGCTGGATGTGTCACGCCAAACCATCAATGCCATCGAAACCGGCAAGTACGACCCCAGCCTGCCGCTGGCCTTCCGGATCGCCCGCGAGTTCGGCGCATCGATCGAATCCATCTTCCTGTTCGAGGACACCCCATGAACCCAAGGCTTCGACACCGCCTGCCCCCGGCCGTCACCGCCCTGCTGGCGCTGGCCCTGGCCGGCTGCGCACCCATGACCACCAGCCAGACCGATGCCGCGGAAGACACCGGCCACCAGTTTGGCGACATCCATTTCCAGCCCTGCACGCTCGACAGCGGCACGGCCCAGACCACCATCGAAGCCCGCTGCGGCACGCTTGAAGTCGCCGAGGATCCGGCCGCGGCGGACGGGCGCACCATCAGCCTCAACATTGCCTGGCTACCCGCCACCGGCGCCTCCGGCAGCACCGAGGATCCGGTGTTCTTCTTTGCCGGCGGTCCCGGCCAGGCCGCCACCGCCCTGGCCTGGCAGATCAACCAGTCGCTGCGCCAGGTGCGCCGCCAGCGCGACCTGGTGCTCATCGACCAGCGCGGCACCGGCGGCTCCAATCCGCTCAGCTGCCTGGACGCGGATGGAGACCCGATGCCGCTGGATCCGGAATCCATGGCGTCGCAAGAGGCGATGCTGCCCTATGTCCAGGCCTGCCTGGCATCCATGGAAGGCCGCGCCGATCCGCGCATGTATACAACCGGCCATGCCATTGCCGACTTCGACGCGGTGCGGCAGGCGCTGGGGGTGGAACGGATCAACCTGGTGGGCGGTTCCTACGGCACCCGGGTGGCGCAGCAGTACGCGGCTGCCTATCCGCAGCACGTGCGCACCATGGTGATCGACGGCGTGGCCCCCAACGACCTGGTGGTGGGCGGCGAGTTCGACCGCACGTTCGATCGCGCCCTTCAGATCCAGTCGGGGTATTGCGAAGCGGACCCGCAGTGCCGCGAACGCTTTGGCGGCGATCTGCGCACCAGCCTGCGCACGCTGCTGGAGACGCTGCGCAGCGCACCGGTGGAGGTCGACTTCCACCATCCGCGCACCCATGAGCCGCAGCGCGACACCGTCACCGCCGATACGGTGACCGGGCTGGCGTTCTTCTTCTCCTATGCCCCGCAGACCGTTTCCATGCTGCCGCTGCTGCTGGACGAGGCGGCCAACGGACGCTACGGCCCGCTGATGGCGCTCAGCGCGCTGGCCACCGACCAGATGCAGGACATGCTCAACCGCGGCATGCAGTGGTCGGTGGTGTGCGCCGAAGATGCCCCGCGCCACGTGCCCCATCCGGACGCGGACACCATCCTCGGTCCGGAAGCGGCCGACATGCTGTTCAACGCCTGCCAGGTCTGGCCGGCCGGCGCGCCGCGCGCGGGATACACCGATCCGCTGGAGTCGGAAGTACCGGCCCTGCTGCTGTCCGGCGAGCTCGATCCGGTGACCCCGCCCGAGTACGCCGAACAGGTGCTGCCCGGCCTGCCCAATGGCCGCCACCTGGTGCTGGAAGGCCAGAGCCACGGCACCCTGGCGGTCGGCTGCATGCCCAGGCTGCTGGGCCAGTTCATCGAATCGGCCAACGCCCACGATCTGGACACCAGCTGTCTGGACGCCGTGCGCCCGGTGCCACCCTTCACCTCATTCAACGGCTGGGAGCCCTGATCCCATGATCGAAGCACAGCAGCTGCACAAGGCATTCAAGACCCGGACCGGCACGGTGAAGGCGGTGGACGGGGTTGATTTCCGCGCCCGCGACGGGCGCATCACCGGTCTACTTGGACCCAACGGCGCCGGCAAGACCACCACCCTGCGCATGCTCTACACCCTGATGAAGCCCGACAGCGGACAGGTGCGGGTGGACGGCATCGACGCCTCCGCCGATCCGGCCGCGGTACGGCGGGTGCTGGGCGTGCTGCCCGATGCCCGCGGCATCTACAAGCGCCTGACCGCGCGCGAGAACATCGCCTACTTCGGCCAGCTGCACGGCCTGCCGCGGGACGTGATCGCCGAGCGCACCCGTGCCCTGTCGGCACAGCTGGACATGGACGACTTCCTCGACCGGCGCACCGAAGGCTTCAGCCAGGGCCAGCGCACCAAGACCGCGATTGCCCGCGCCCTGGTGCACGACCCGCGCAACGTGATCCTGGACGAGCCCACCAACGGCCTGGACGTGATGAGCACCCGGGCGATGCGCGAATTCCTGCTGGAGCTCAGGTCGCAGGGGCGCTGCGTGATCTTTTCCAGCCACATCATGCAGGAGGTCGCCGCCCTGTGCGACGAGATCGTGATCATCGCAAAGGGCCGGGTGGTGGCCGCCGGCAGTGCCGACGAGCTGCGCGCACGGTTCAGTGAAAACAACCTGGAAGACGCCTTCGTCAAGGCGATCGGCTCCGAGGAGGGTCTGCTGGCATGAGCGCTGGATTCTTCAAATCAATGCTGGCGGTGATGCGCAAGGAGCTGCTGGATATCACCCGCGACCGCCGCACCCTGGCCATGGCCGTGCTGTTCACCCCGCTGATGTTCCCGCTAATGATGCTGGGGGTCAGCTCGCTGGGCGAGATGCGGATGAAGACCCAGCTCGAGGCGGAGCTGGAGCTGCCGGTGATCGGCGCCGAACGGGCCCCCAATCTGGTCGATTTCCTGGCCTCGCAGCGGATCCGGGCGGTCGAGCCGCCGGAGGACATCGTTGCGGCGATTGCCAGCCAGCAGGTCGACGTGGCGCTGGAGATCGGCGAATCATTCGACGCCGACTGGCGCGCGGGACGGCCGGCCCCGGTCGACATCATCCACGACGCCACCCGGCGCAACGCCGAGATCCCCGTGGCCAGGGTACGCAGCGCGCTGAGCGCCTACGGCGAACAGGTCGGTGCGCTGCGGCTGGTGGCACGCGGCATCGACCCCTCGATCACCCGGCCGCTCGGCATCGGTCATCGCGACCTGGCCAGCGAGGAGGCCAGCCGCGGAATGGTGTTGTCGCTGCTGCTGCCCTACCTGTTGATCCTCAGCAGTTTCCTGGGAGGTGCGTACCTGATCCTTGACGCCACCGCAGGCGAGCGCGAACGGCAGTCGCTCGAGCCGCTGCTGGCCACCCCTGCCGCACGCGGGGCCATCGTCAGCGGCAAGATGGTGGCCGCGTGCTCGCTGGGACTGCTGTCACTGCTGCTGACCCTGCTCGCCCTCAAGGCCAGCGCCCAGCTGGGCGAATCGGCGAGCATGCTCGATGTCAGCTTTGGCGCCATGCTGCGCATGCTGCTGGTGCTGGTACCCATGCTGTTCATCGGTACCGCGCTGCTGAGCCTGCTGGCGGCCTCGGCCAAGAGCATGAAGGAGGCGCAAAGCCACATGACCTGGCTGATGCTGCTGCCGATGGTTCCGGCCTTCGTGCTGATGGTCAATCCGGTGAAAAGCGAGATGTGGCAGTACGCGGTGCCATTTTTGGCCCAGAACCAGCTGCTGCTGAAGATCATCCGCGCCGAAGCGATCGATCCGCTCACCTGGACGGTCTATCTGGCGGCGGGCTTCGGCCTGGCCACCGTACTGTGGCTGGGTGCGGTGGCGCGCTACCGGCAGGAAAAGCTGGCGGTCTCGGCCTGATCCTGCGGGAAAACATGACGCCCGGCGATTGCCGGGCGTCCTCCATCAGGTCATTGAGCAACCGCAGTCAGTTGCCCGGATTGAATCCGATCGTACGCCGGGTGGTGACGGGCTCGGCCACCGGCTCGAAGCGCCAGCGGCGCACCGCCGCCACCGCTTCGCGGTCGAACACCCGGGCCGGGTCGGCGCGCACCACGCGCGCGTTCGCCACGGTGCCGTCCTGGTTGACGGTGAATTCCACCATCACCTCGCCGGACTGTCCGGCACGCAGCGCCTCGGGCGGATAGCGCGGTGCCGGCGTGCTGATCGGACGCACATCGGACACCGCGGGCGTCGCCGGCCGGGCGGCGGCCTGCGCTTGCGCCTCGCGCTGCTGCGCGGCCTGCTGCTCGGCCACCCGGGCGGCCTCGCGCTCACGTTCTTCCCGCTGCGCGGCTTCCAGCTCTTGCGCTTCTTCACGCTCGGCCTGTTCCTGTGCCAGGCGAGCCGCTTCTTCCTGCTGCTCCTGCTGCTGGCGCTGCCGTTCGGCCTGCAGCTGGCTCTGGCGCTCGGCCTCCTGTTCGGCGGTCAGCTGGCGCTGGGCAATCTGCTGCTGGCTGCGCTCCTCGGCCTCGTCAATGGAGACGCCCAGCCGGGCAAGCGCGGGATGCCCCGGGCTGGCCCGCTCGATCAGCGCACGCAGGCGGCGGGCCTCTTCGTAATCTTCACGGTCACGACTCTGCTCGGTGGCGATCACGGTCATCGGCAGCAGGTCGGTCAGGGCACTGGACACGGCGGCGTCCCCGGGCAGCCGTTCGCGCAGGGCCAGGTAATACTCCAGCGCGTTGTCGCCCGGGGGCGCGTACAAGCGGCTCTCGGCATAGGCCTTGCCTGCCGCCGCCCGCAGCTCGTCCACACTCATCTCCTGATGGGCATCCCCGCTGTCCTGCGGCGGAGCCGCTGCCGGTGCAGGGCTTTCCGATGCAGCATCGTCCCCGGTCGACGCCGCCTGTTCCGGTGCGGCCGGATCACCGCCGCATGCGGCCATCGTCGCCGCCAACGCGGCGGCCAGTGCAAATTTCAACCAACGCGGGCGCAATGGCCCGGATTCATTCCCCAACATCAGTGACTCCCCCTGCAGATGCGTTCATACGCGCGTGTAGGACGCGACAGCGGCGCCGGTTTGTCAACTCCGCGCCACCCCCCAGACTACTTGCCAATACAGAAAGTGGCGAAAATGTGACCCAGTAGATCATCCGGTGCCATTTTTCCGGTGATTTCCCCCAGCTCATCGTGCGCTTCGCGCAGCGCCTCGGCGGCCAGCTCCAAAACCTCCGCCTGCAGGTGCCCACGAGCGTTCTGCAGCGCCGCGGCAGCCGCGGTCAGTGACTGCACGTGGCGCGCGCGCGCAGTGAATTCGCCGCCGCCCTGTTCGCCGCCCACTCCGGCCAGGGCCTGCAGGCGTGCTTGCACCCGATCAAGGCCGGCGCCGCTGCGCACCGAAATCCACAGCGTGTCGGCATCGTCCTGGTCATATTCGGGCAGCAGGTCGGACTTGTTGCAAAGCCACAGCACGGCCGGTACGCCTGCAATGGCATCGGCGACCGCGGCGCGGCCGGTATCGGGGTCCCGCCCGTCCACGACCACGATCGCCAGATCGGCACGGCCCAGCTCGGTCCGCGCCCGGCGCATGCCCTCGCGCTCGATCGCATCCCCGCCCTCGCGCAGCCCGGCAGTATCGACCAGGGTCAGCTCCACGCCGGCCACGCGCACCGTCTCGGCGAGCAGGTCACGGGTGGTGCCGGCGATGTCGGTCACGATGGCCCGCTCACTGCCGGCCAGGGCATTGAGCAGAGAGCTCTTGCCGGCGTTGGGCGGGCCCACGATCACCGCGTGCAGGCCATCGCGCAGCCGCCGCCCGCGTTCGGCGGCGGCCAGGAGCTGGTCCAGCAGGACGGCGAGTTCGTCCAGATGGGCGGCCACTTCGTCGCCACCCAGGGTCTCCAGCGGCTCGTCGGAGAAATCGATCATCGCCTCCACGTGCACCCGCAGGGCCAGCATGCGCTCGGCGATCGATTCCACCCGCGTGGAGAACTCCCCATCCAGGGCGCGGCGGGCGGCGCGGGCGGCGCGCAGGTCGGCGGCGGCGATCAGGTCGGCAACCGCTTCGGCCTGGGCCAGGTCCAGACGGCCGTTGAGGAACGCGCGCTCGCTGAATTCACCCGGCCGGGCGCGGCGGGCGCCACGGGACAGGCACAGCTCCACCAGCCTGTGCAGCACGGCCGGGCTGCCATGGGCCTGCAGCTCGACCACATCCTCGCCGGTGTAGCTGGCGGGCGCGGCGAACAACACGGCGATACCGTCATCCAGCACGGCGCCGTCATCTTCGTGCAGACGCACGTGGTGGGCGTAGCGCGGGCGCAGCGGCCGGGCGCAGAGTGCTTCGCCAATGGCACGGGCGCCGGGACCGGACAGCCGCACCACCCCGATCCCGCCGGCACCGGCAGCAGTGGCGATGGCGACGATGGTGTCCTGCGTGGCGGTCACGGCGTGGCTGTGCATGGCGCTGCGGCGCAAGCGGGTGCCGGCCGCGTGGGCCGGCACCGCCGGGGTCAGGCCTTGGCCGGCTTGGGCGGCTGCGGCTTGGAAGACTGGTCCGGCTTGCCGGGATCACCGCTGAAGCGGCGCAGGAACCACCACTGCTGGGCCAGGCCCAGCGCACCGTTGGTGACCCAGTACAGCACCAGGCCGGCCGGGAAGAAGATCATGATCGCGCCGAAGATCACCGGCATCAGCTGCATGATCTTCTGCTGGGTCGGATCCATGCCGGTCATCGGGCTGAGCTTCTGCGTGGCCCACATCACCGAGATGTTGATCACCGGCAGGATGAACCAGGGATCGGGCGCGGTCAGGTCCTGGATCCAGCCCATCCACGGCGCGTGGCGCAGCTCCACCGATTCCAGCAGCACCCAGTACAGGGCAAAGAAGATCGGCATCTGCAGCAGGATCGGCAGGCAGCCACCGACCGGATTGATCTTCTCCTTCTTGTACAGCTCCATCATCGCCATCTGGAACTTCTGCTTGTCGTCCCCGTAGCGTTCCTTGAGCTGGGCCATGCGCGGCTGGAAGCGGCGCATCTTGGCCATCGATTTGTACTGCGCCGCCGACAGCGGATACAGCGCAATCCTGATCAGTACCACCAGGCCCACGATCGCCCAGCCCCAGTTTTTGATCAGGCCGTGGACCTTGTCGAGCAGCCAGAACAACCACTCACCGAGGAAGGCGAATGCGGAAAAGCGCGAATAGTCGACCGCACGGTCAAAGCCGCGCACGCCCTGGGCCTTGATCTGCTCGACCAGCTTGGGGCCAACCCACAGGCGCGCGGCAACGCTGGCTTCCTGCCCCGCCGCCACCGACAGGCCCGGACCCAGCTGGCGCACCAGGTGCCGCGGACCGTCCTCGTGCACCGAGATGACCGTGCGGTCCTCGGCGCGCGGGATCCAGGCAGTGAAGAAATGGTGCTGCAGGATCGCGGTCCAGCTCTCGGTCGCCTGCAGGTTGATCGCGCCGTCATTGAGGAACTTGGCAAACGGACGCCGGGTGTAGCCTTCCTCGTCGCTGTACCAGGTGGCACCGTTGAAGCTGAAGGACTCCGGGTTGGTCATGCCGCGGCTGATGTTCGGCGGAACCCGCGACAGCTGGCGGTAGACGTAGCCCTGCCACGGCGCATCGCCGGCATTGATGACGGTGTCACGCACATCGATCGCATAGGAGCCGCGGCGCACGGTGATGGTGCGCCGGATGGTCACACCGTCCGGACCCTGCCAGACGAACGGGACCACGACCTCGTCCCCGGCCTCGTCCAGCCGGTACTCGCGCTGGCCGCTTTCGGCCACGAAGCCTGCCTCGTGGGTCGGCGCGGCCTGGGCCTGGCTGACCCAGCCGCTCTGGGCGGCGTACCAGCGCGACGGGTTGGTATCAAACAGCTTGACCGGCGGGCTGTCCTCATCGCGGGTCTGCGGGTAGGCCAGCAGCGCTGCATCGACCACGTTGCCCTGGTCCAGGGTCAGGCGCAGCACGTCGGTGACCACGGTCACCGTGTTGCTGGCCGCCGGCGCCGGGGAAGCACTCGCTTCAGCCGTGGGCACCGCGCCGTCGGCGGCGGGCGGGGCAAGGGGCACGTTCGACGCGTCCGGCACCGCTGCGCCGGGGGAGGGCACCGATGAAGGCACCGCGTTGCCGCCGGCCATCTCGGCCGCGACCGGCAGTTGCGGAGCGGCCTGGACGTTGTCTTCCTTGCGCCATTCCATCCACAGCAGGATGGCCACCATCAGCCAGGCGAAGATCAGGAGGGTGCGGGTCTGGTTCATCGGACAGCCAAGCTTATTCGCCGGAACGAGCCGGCGCGGGTGATCGGGGGGATACGGATGCAGCAGAATCGCCGGGCATTGTGACGCCCATGGACGGGGCGGGCAACGCGCCGGCACGCTGCAGCACGGCCCGCAGGCCCTCGCGCAGCTCGGCACCAGTGGCGGTGGCGGCGGCCCGACGGGCTACGACAACGTAGCTGCCGGCGCGCAACAGGGGGCGCAGCAGGCGGAACTGTTCACGCAGCTGGCGCTTGATACGGTTGCGACCCACCGCGTTCGGATCAACCTTGCGCGACACGGCCAGGCCCAGCCGCGGCGCTTCGCCGTCACTGTGCCAGTGCAGGGCCATCAGGGGCGACGCGGTGCGTCGGCTGTCGGCGAACACGCGGTCAAAATGCGCTCGCGCACGGACGCGCGCCTGCCTCGGAAAGGCAGCGCTCATTGCAGACACGGTCTGGATCGGCGCGGGGACCGCTGGATGGCGGCCGCCCGCAACGCGCGGCCTCAGGCCGACAGGCGCCGACGGCCCTTGGCGCGGCGACGGGCCAAGATCTTGCGGCCGTCCGCAGTCTTCATGCGGGCACGGAAGCCGTGGTCGCGCTTGCGCTTGATGTTGCTGGGCTGGAAAGTGCGCTTGGTAGCCATTTCTAAGGTTTCTCGTGCGGGGGCGCGGCGTTACGCTGCGCTAAACGAACCAGCGATGATAGCGCCGGCCCAGGCAGGCAGTCAACTCGGGGGCGGGGACTGGATGCGCGACCCCGGGGGCGGTGGTAGGCTGCGGCTTCCGCGCCCATCCGGTTGCCCCTGGTCACCGACCCGGGGCAGTGCCGTGGACGGCGCCTGCCCAGCAAGACGCATCATACATTCACACATGGAAGCTTGGCCCCGCTGCCTTGAACGTCTGGAAGCCGAACTGCCGGCCGAAGACATCCACACCTGGCTCAGACCCCTGCAGGCGACGCGCCGTGACAACACCATGGTGTTGTACGCGCCCAACGCATTCGTGCGCGACGAGGTCCGCTCGCGCTACCTGGAACGCATCCGCGAATTGCTCGGCCATTTCGGCGGCAACGACGATGTGTCGCTGGAAATCGGCTCGATGCCGCGGCCCAGCGTCCCGGTGCAGCAGACGCTGGCCGTTTCTGCGCCGACGGGCCCGGTGTTTCACGGCAACCTGGACAGCCACTACTCGTTCGACAACTTCGTCGAGGGCCGCAGCAACCAGCTGGGCCGTGCCGCGGCCTGGCACGCGGCTGAAAACCCGGGCGACCGCGCCCACAACCCGCTGCTGCTCTATGGAAGCACCGGACTGGGCAAGACCCACCTTATGTTCGCCGCGGGCAACCGGATGCGCGAGATCAATCCTTCCGTCCGCGTGCTGTACCTGCGCTCGGACCAGTTTTTCAACGCCATGATGCGGGCCCTGCAGGAAAGGGCGATGGATGCATTCAAGCGGCAGTTCCATGAAGTGGACGCGCTGCTGATCGACGACATCCAGTTTTTCGCCGGCAAGGAACGCACCCAGGAAGAATTCTTCCACACCTTCAATGCGCTGTTCGAGGGCCGCCAGCAGATCATCATGACCTGCGACCGGTTCCCGCGGGAGGTGGAGGGCCTTGAGCCACGGCTGAAGTCGCGCCTGGCCTCCGGGCTGTCGGTGGCGATTGATCCGCCGGACTTCGAGACCCGGGCCCAGATCGTGCTGTCCAAGGCGCAGGAGCGCGGAGCCCAGATCCCCGAGGACGTGGCCTTCCTTATTGCCAAGCGCATGCGCTCCAACGTGCGCGACCTGGAAGGGGCACTCAACACCCTGGCGGCAAGGGCAAACTTCACCGGCCGCGCCATCACCGCCGAGTTCGCCCAGGAAACCCTGCGCGATCTGCTGCGCTCGCAGATGCAGAGCGTCAGCATCGGCAACATCCAGAAGACCGTGGCGGACTACTACGGCCTGCAGATGAAGGATCTGCTGTCCAAGCGGCGCACCCGGATGCTGGCCCGCCCCCGCCAGGTGGCGATGGCCCTGTCCAAGGAGCTGACCGAGCACAGCCTGCCCGAGATCGGCGATGCCTTTGCCGGTCGCGACCACACCACCGTGCTGCACGCCTGCCGCCAGATCCGCAAGCTGATGGAAACCGACGGCAAGCTGCGCGAGGATTGGGATAAATTGATCCGGAAACTGAGTGAATAAGTGCCTTTTTAGCGCCCCGGAACACGTGGATGACAAAGTCGGGGGCAAGCTGTGGACAAGTCTGGGATAATTTACCGGCGCCAAAGTTGTCCACAGGTTGCACTCACCATCCAGGGCAAGTTGTACACCTGGTTGTTACTGCAAAATTCACGTTACAAATCAACAACTTGAAGTAGTTATCAAGCGTTTTCGGCGACACCACCACCACCAGCTTTTGATTCTTATACTAAAACTGGTAGAGCCTAGGGGAACCCACCGGCATGCGTTTCAGCCTCCAGCGCGAAGTCTTTCTCAAGCCACTGACCCAGGTGGTCAACGTCGTCGAGCGTCGGCAGACCCTGCCGGTGCTGGCCAACCTCCTGGCCCAGGTCCAGGACGGGCAGCTGTCCTTGACCGGGACCGACCTGGAAGTGGAAATGGTTGCCCGCACCCTGGTCGACGATGCCGAGGACGGGGAAGTCACGATTCCGGCGCGCAAGCTGTTCGAAATCGTTCGAGCCCTGCCCGACGGCAGCAAGGTCACGGTCAGCCAGGCCGGCGACAAGATCACCGTGCAGGCGGGCCGCAGCCGGTTCAGCCTGGCCAGCCTGTCCGCCAATGATTTCCCGGCGATTGACGAAGTCGAGACCACCGAGCGGATCCGGGTGCCCGAAGCGGCGCTGAAGGAGCTGATCGAACGGACCTCGTTCGCCATGGCCCAGCAGGACGTGCGCTACTATCTCAACGGGCTGCTGTTCGATCTTGGCGAAGACCGGCTGCGCTGCGTGGCGACCGACGGTCACCGCCTGGCCCTGTGTGAGGCGCCACTGGAGTCCAACGTTTCCAGCAAGCGCCAGATCATCCTGCCGCGCAAGGGCGTGACCGAGCTGCAACGGCTGCTGGAGGGCGGCGACCGCGAGCTGGAGCTGGAGCTGGACCGCAGCCACCTGCGGGTCAAACGCGACGATGTGACCTTCACCAGCAAGCTGATCGACGGCCGCTTCCCCGATTACGCGGCGGTGATTCCGATTGGTGCCGACCGCGAAGTGCGCGTGAACCGCGAAGTCCTGCGCGCCGCGCTGCAGCGTGCCGCCATCCTGTCGAACGAGAAGTACCGCGGCGTACGGGTGGAAGTGTCCCCGGGGCAGCTCAAGATCAGCGCGCACAACCCCGAGCAGGAAGAGGCCCAGGAAGAGATCGAGGCCGAAACCACGGTCGACGATCTGGCAGTGGGTTTCAACGTGAACTACCTGCTGGACGCGCTGGGCGCCTTGCGTGACGAGGAGGTGGTGCTGCAGCTTCGCGACGCAAACTCATCCGCACTGGTGCGGGAGGCGAGCAGTGAGAAATGCCGGCATGTGGTGATGCCGCTGCGTTTGTGACAGGCGCCATGTTCCACGTGAAACAAAAACGCCCGGCCCAGTCCGGGCGTTTTTCTCCCTGGACATTGCCCAGCCGGGGGATCCGATGCGGGTGAGCCGGCTGCGGATCAGCGATCTGCGACGCCTGGAGCAGGTGGAGCTCGAACCGGCCCCCGGGCTCAATTTGTTGCTGGGGGACAACGGCGCTGGCAAGACCAGCGTGCTGGAAGCGCTGCACCTGATGGCGTACGGCCGCAGCTTCCGCGGGCGAGTGCGTGATGGGTTGATCCGGACTGGCGCAGAGGCTCTGGAAATCTACGTCGAATGGTCACAGGACAGCGCGCAGCGCGACCGTCGGGCAGGGTTGCGCCATTCCGGTAGCAGCTGGGAGGGCCGTCTGGACGGGCAGGGGGTTGTCCAGCTTGGGGAACTCTGTGCCGCGCTGCAGGTGGTGACCTTCGAGCCCGGCAGCCATGCCCTGGTCGGCGGCAGCGGAGATCCGCGGCGCCGGTTCATGGATTGGGGATTGTTCCACGTGGAACCCGGGTTCCTTCCGCTGTGGCGGCGCTATGCCCGGGCCTTGAGGCAGCGCAATGCGCTGCTGAAGCAAGGGGCGCCGTCTGACCAGCTGGACGTCTGGGATCTGGAGCTGGTGACGGCCGGAGAGGGGCTGACGGACTTTCGCGAGGCCTACCTGCAGAGCCTGCAGGACGTGCTGGCGGCCACCTCTGCGCAGATTGCACCGATGCTCGGGCACGCCGGGCTGCAATTTCTCCCCGGATGGAAGAGGGAAAGCATGTCCCTGGCCGACGCGCTGCTGCTGGCCCGGGACAGGGATCGGATGTTGGGACATACCAGCACCGGACCTCATCGTGCGGATTGGCGGGTGGCTTTCGCGTCGATGCAGCATGACGAGGCCCTGTCGCGCGGTCAGGCCAAGCTCGCCGCGCTGTCTTGTCTTTTGTCCCAGGCCCGGCATCTGGCGGATCAGCTGGGCGAGTGGCCGGTAGTGGCGCTGGACGACATGGCGTCCGAACTTGATGCGGGTCACCGCGCCCGGGTGCTGGCAACTCTGGCGGAAAGCGGCGCGCAGGTCTTCGTGACGGGGACTGACGCGCCCGAAGCGCCTGTCGGGCAGCCGGTGCGTGTGTTCCACGTGGAACACGGCAGGATCAGCGGGGCCTGATCGCTGCACCGACCCGCTCAGGGGGCAGGGCGGGGCAAATGCTATAATTCATCGGTTGAGCCCCTTGTTAGCGCTGGGCGGGCTCTCGTGCGTTGCAAACGCGCTGGAGCTTCCAGCCAACCCGGATACATGAATGACTGACACCACTCCCGATACGCCGGAAGTCGATAACGCTTCCTACGATTCCAGCCGGATCACCGTGCTGCGCGGCCTTGAAGCCGTGCGCAAGCGGCCCGGCATGTATATCGGCGACGTGCATGACGGCACCGGCCTGCACCACATGGTGTTCGAGGTGGTCGACAACGCTGTCGACGAGGCGCTGGCCGGGCATGCTGACGAAATCGTGGCCACGATCCACCAGGACGGCTCGGTTTCGGTGTCGGACAACGGCCGCGGCATTCCCGTTGACGTGCACAAGGAAGAAGGGGTTTCCGCCGCCGAGGTCATCATGACCGTGCTGCACGCGGGCGGTAAGTTCGACGACAACAGCTACAAAGTGTCTGGCGGCCTGCACGGCGTCGGCGTTTCGGTGGTCAATGCGCTGTCCGAGCATCTGTCGCTCGACATCTGGCGCGATGGTGAGCATTACCGCCAGGAATACCGGCACGGCGAACCCCAGTATCCGCTCAAGGCGGTAGGGCCGGCCGATGGCCGACGCGGCACGGTGCTGCGCTTCAAGCCGTCCACCGACATGTTCACCAACACCGAGTTCCAGTACGAAATCCTCGCCCGGCGCCTGCGCGAGCTGTCATTCCTGAACTCGGGCGTGCGCATCACCCTGGTGGACGAGCGCGGAGATGATGACGGCAACGAGCGCAGGGATACGTTCGAATACGAAGGCGGCATCCGCTCCTTTGTCGAACACCTGGCCCAGCTCAAGACCCCGCTGCATCCGAACGTGATCGCGGTGTCCGGCGAGCAGAACGGGATCGTGGTGGAAGTGGCCCTGCAGTGGACCGATTCCTATCAGGAAACGATGTACTGCTTCACCAACAACATCCCGCAGAAGGACGGCGGTACCCACCTGCAGGGTTTCCGTGCCGCGCTGACGCGCACCCTGACCAACTACATCGAGCAGAACGGCGTCGCCCGCCAAGCCAAGGTGCAGCTGTCGGGCGACGACATGCGCGAGGGCATGATCGCGGTGCTGTCGGTTAAGGTCCCCGACCCCAGCTTCTCGTCGCAGACCAAGGAAAAGCTGGTCTCATCGGACGTGAGACCGGCGGTGGAGCAGACCTTTGGCGCCCGCCTCGAAGAATTCCTCCAGGAAAACCCCAACGAAGCCAAGGCCATCACCGAGAAGGCGGTGGACGCTGCCCGCGCCCGCGAGGCCGCACGCAAGGCCCGTGATCTGACCCGACGCAAGGGCGCGCTGGATATCGCCGGCCTGCCGGGCAAGCTGGCCGACTGCCAGGAGAAGGATCCGGCCCTGTCCGAATTGTTCATCGTCGAGGGTGACTCCGCTGGCGGTTCGGCCAAGCAGGGCCGCAACCGCAAGAACCAGGCGGTGCTGCCGCTGCGCGGCAAGATCCTCAACGTCGAGCGCGCCCGCTTCGACCGCATGCTGTCTTCCGACCAGGTTGGCACGCTGATCACGGCGCTGGGCACCGGCATCGGCAAGGACGACTACGATCCGGACAAGCTGCGCTACCACAAGATCATCATCATGACCGACGCGGACGTGGACGGCGCCCACATCCGCACCCTGCTGCTGACCTTCTTCTACCGGCAGATGCCGGAGCTGATCGAGCGCGGCCACGTCTACATCGGCCTGCCGCCGCTGTACAAGGTCAAGCAGGGCAAGAACGAGCTCTACATGAAGGACGACGCGGCGCTCAACGCCTATCTGGCGTCCAATGCGGTCGAGGGCGCTTCGCTGGTGCCGGCCGAGGGCGAGCCGCCGATCGAAGGCCAGGCGCTGGAAAACCTGCTACTGGTCTACGCCCGGGCCCAGGAAGCGATCGCCCGCAACGCGCACCGCCACGATCCGGCACTGATCGAGGCGCTGATCGACTTCACCCCGTTGGATCCGGAAATCGTCATCGAGAACATCGACGAGCGCCATGAGCTCGATGCCCTTGCTGCACGCCTGAACCAGAGCGGTGCGGGCAGGCCGGTGTATACGCTGGACCTGCAGACCGATGCCGACGGTCGGCCCGTGGCCCTGGTGGGCACGCGCCGCCACATGGGCATGGAGCAGCGCCATGTGTTGCCGCTGGCAGTGCTGGAAAGCGGTGAACTGAAGCCGGTGCGTGACGCGGCCGAGTTGCTGCACGGGTTGATCCGCGAAGGGGCCATGATCCTGCGCGGCAATCGGACCCAATCAGTGACCAACTTCGCCCAGGCCCATGCCTGGCTGATGGACGAGGCCAAGCGCGGTCGGCAGATCCAGCGCTTCAAGGGCCTGGGTGAGATGAATCCCGAGCAGCTGTGGGACACCACGGTCAACCCCGACACCCGCCGCCTGCTGCAGGTGCGGATCGAGGACGCAGTGGGCGCCGACCAGATCTTCAGCATCCTGATGGGCGATGTGGTGGAGCCGCGCCGCGAATTCATCGAAGACAACGCGCTGAAGGTTTCGAACCTGGACGTCTGACCGGACTTTGCCCGGCCGGCCTTCCCTGGCCGGTCGCGGGCACTGTTTACATATTCTTCAGCCCGAGCCGACTACAACGGCTTCAAAGCACTCCGGTACAAGGACAGGGAACACACCCATGAAGAAGCTTCTCCTGGCGCTGGCCGTCGCCCTGGTGGCCGTCGCTTGCGCCACCACCACCTCGCCTACCGGCCGCACCCAGTACGTGGGCGCGGTGTCGCAGGATCAGCTCAACCAGCTTGGCGCCCAGGCTTTCACCCAGATGAAGAACGAACAGCGCGTGGCCGGCGGCCAGCAGAGCAGCTATCTCACCTGCGTGGTCAACGCGCTGGTGCGGGAACTGCCGGCCGACCAGCGCCAGATTGCCTGGGAGGCTGCGGTGTTCGTCGATGACAGCCCCAATGCCTTCGCCCTGCCCGGTGGCAAGGTCGGCGTGAACACGGGTCTGTTCACCGTGGCCCGTGACCAGCACCAGCTGGCGGCGGTGGTTGCCCATGAGATCGGCCACGTCACTGCCCGCCATCACGACGAGCGCATCACCCGCCAGTACGGCGCCGCCGGTGCGCTGCAGGTGGTCGGCGGGCTGCTGGGTGCACGCTATGGCGAGGGCATTGGCAATGCCGCGATGCAGGGCGGCAGTATTGCGGCCCAGGCAGGCTTCCTGCTGCCTGGTTCGCGTGCGCAGGAAACCGAGGCCGACGTGGTTGGACAGGACCTGATGGCCCGCGCCGGCTTTGATCCGCGCAAGGCCGTCGACCTGTGGCAGAACATGATTTCCGCCGGTGGCAGCCGGCCGCCCGAGTGGCTGTCCACCCATCCCAACCCCGAGGCGCGCATCGGCGAACTGCAGGCCCGTGCCTCCGGTCTCGTGCCCGTCTATGAGCAGGCCCGCAGTTCCGGACGCAGGCCCGCCTGCGGCTGATCAGCGCTCTTTTCCCCGTGTCGGCTGCTGTTCCTGAGCCGGTCATGTGCCAGAATCCCGTTTTCCGATGTGTCCGGGCACCCGGATGTCGTCCAGAGATAAAGGTAACTTCATGAAATCCATCACCCATGCTCCCGCCCTGATTGCACTGGCCGTTGCCGCGGCGCTCGCCGGCGGGACCGCCGCACACGCGAAGGCAGCCACTTCGCCCGTCATGACCGAAGCTGCCGCCGATGAGTGCCAACGCAGCAGGCGTGGATCCAGCGCCAAGCAGGAAATCGAAGAGCGTTACCCGAATGCTACGCGCGAGGCGCCCGGCGAAACCGCCTCCACCCGGATGTCGCAGCGGCTGAACCGCCTCAACTCCGCGATGCAGGATGATGACTACGCCAAGGTCATCGAGCATGCCGAGGACATCCTTGGCCAGGAGCGGGCAAATGATTACGACAGGGCGTTCGCCGCCCAGATGGCAGGCCATGCGGCGTACAACACCGATGACATCGAGGCTGCCAAGCGCTATATCGCCCAGGCCATCGAGCTCGACGCGCTCGACAACAACAACCATTTCCAGACCATGTTGATGCTGGCCCAGCTGCACGCCCAGGATGAGGAGACCGAGCAGAGCCTGGCCTTGCTGGACCGCTACTTCGCCGAGTCGGGCAGCACCGACACGAATGATCTTGTCCTGCGTGGGCAGCTGCTCTACCAGGCGGAGCGTTTCGACGAAGCCATTCCCGTGCTGCGCCAGGCCATCGACACCGCCGAAGCCCCACAGGCGAGCTGGACCCAGCTCCTGATGGCGGCCTATGCAGAAACGGGCCGCGACGCCGAGGCGACTGCCCTGGCCGAGCAGATTGCTGCCGACGCACCCGATGACAAGCGTTCGCAGATCAACCTGGCCGGCATGTACATGCAGGCCGACGAGAATGAGAAGGCGATCGAGGTGATGGAGCGGCTGCGTGCCAGCGGCCAGCTCACCGAAGATCGCGAGTACCGCAATCTGATGGCCCTGCACCTGAACTCCGACGGCGGCGAAGCGGCAGCTATTGCGGTGATCAACGACGGCCTTGAGAAGGGCGTGCTGGAAAGCAACCACCAGACTTACCTTGCGCTGGCGCAGGCGCACTACTTTTCCGATCAGGTGGAACCGGCGATCGAGGCCTACCGCAAGGCTGCTCCGCTGGACAGCAGCGGGGAGACCTACCTCAACCTGGCACGCGTGCTGTACGGAGAGGGCCGCGAAGCCGAGGCGGTTGATGCCGCCAGGCAGGCGCTGGAGAAAGGCGTGAGGCGTCCGGAAGATGCGCAGCGCATCATCGGAAACTGATCTGTTCGTGCTTTCGCATGTGCCAATCGTTGCCCCATTTCGGTTGGTAACGCGTAACAGGATTGGTATAGACTTGGAATTTCCCGTTGGCAAAACGCAACGGGATTTCCGAACCACCAGAACCGGGCCGCACGTCCGGATAGACTCGAGTTTTTCCGCATGACGCAACGCTTGCCGAGCAACGAGACGGGCCAGGACCCAGGCCTGGATTGGGCGCGCATCGCCGGCTTCACCATGGTGATCACCTTCCACGTGGCAGCCGTGCTGCTGCTCCTGGCTCCCGTCAATCCTCCCGCCGCCGAGGCGGAACGGGATGACGTGACCCAGGTCGTGATCATCGAACCGCCGCCGCCGCCACCCCCGCCACCGCCGCCGCCGCCGGAAGAGGAACGGCCGCCGGAGATCAAGGAACTGTCGCCGCCGCAGCCTTCGCCGCTGCCGCCGCCGCCGGATGATCCGCCGGTGGTCTTCGACACCCCTTCGCCGATGGACACGCCCGCGCCGCCGCCGACCCCGCCTGCGCCGCCCGCGCCGCCGACGGCCATCGAGGCCAGCGTTGACGTGTCGTCGCGAGCCATGAATCCGCCGCGCTACCCGCCGGCAGCGCTGCGTTCGGGCATTACCGGTACGGTAATCCTGATTATCAGCGTCGATGCTCAGGGCAACGTCACCGATGTCGAGGTCGAACGCTCCAGCCGTAACCGTGACCTTGACCGTGCGGCCATCCAGGCGGCACGCAAGTGGCGCTTCAACGCGGCCCAGGTCGATGGTGTTGCAGCTGCCGGGCGCGTGCGCGTTCCGGTTGACTTCAACCTCGACTGATCGCGTGCTCCACTGCTTCCACAAGATTCATCAGTTCCAATCCCGATTCACCAACTCCACCTTCAACATTCAAAGGTAAGCGTCATGCTGCAGGAAACCACCAACGCCCCTACCGGAGCCGCCGACAGCGCCGCAGCGCTGCAGCAGATGGGCTTCGCCGACATGATCCAGCACTTGGACATCGTCGGCTGGTCGGCTCTGATCACCCTTCTCGTCATGTCCGCGCTTTCGATCTACTGGATCATCTTCAACCTGATCAAGAACCAGCGCCTCAAAGGCAGTTCCGACCGCGTGGTCCGCACGTTCTGGGAAACCCCGAACGCGCAGGACGCAATCCGCTACATGGAAGAACAGCGTCCGAGCGAGCCGTTCTCCAAGGTCGCCCTTGATGCTGCCCAGGCGGCTGCACACCACCAGCGCCACGAAGGCTCGCGCCTGGTCGAGTCGCTGACCCGCTCCGAGTACGTGGACCGCGCGCTGCGTCAGGCCGTTGTGCGTGAATCGCTGCGTCTCGAGTCCGGTCTGACCCTGCTGGCCACCGTGGGTTCGATCGCTCCGTTCGTTGGTCTGCTCGGTACGGTGTGGGGCATCTATCGCGCCCTGATCCGCATCGGCGCCAGCGGCCAGGCGGACATCGGCGCGGTGGCCGGTCCGGTGGGTGAGGCGCTGATCATGACCGCGATCGGTCTGGGCGTGGCAATTCCGGCGGTGCTTGGCTACAACTTCTTCAACCGCGGCAACCGGATGCTCAACAACAAGCTCGATACCTTCGCCCATGACCTGCACGACTTCTTTGCGATCGGTTCGCGCGTGGGTGATGTTTCCGCCCCGGCACCTGCAAAGAAGGCTTGATCCGGACAGACTGAGGGAGGCCGCATATGTCCTACAGTGCCAACCAAGGTGGCGGCGAGCCGATGGCGGCGATGAACGTCGTGCCGCTGGTCGACGTGATGCTGGTGCTGCTCATCATCTTCATGGTGACAGCACCCCTGATGGCACATCGGGTTGAAGTCGAGTTGCCCCGTGCCGATCTGGAAGACCGCCCCGACCAGGCACCGCCTGCGCCGCCGATCACCATCGCAGTGAAGGAAAACGGCGATATCTTCCTCAATGACCAGCCGGTCACACGCGAGTTGCTGGAAAGCGCGCTTTCGGTGGAGGCGCAGAAGACGCCGCAGCCACCGGTCAACGTGCGCGGCGACCGCACCACCCCGTATCGCACGATCAACGAGGTGGTGACCATTGCGCAGGCCCAGGGCATGCGCAAGGTCGGCTTTGTCGCCACACGCGAGTAACAACGGAGATCCACGATGGCGTTCAGTTCCAACTCCAGCGACGGCCCAATGGCTGAAATCAACATCATTCCGCTTGCGGACGTGATGCTGGTTCTGCTGATCATCTTCATGGTGACCGCGCCGCAGCTGTCTTACCCCATCGATATCGACCTGCCGCAGCGCTCCGAGACGCCACCGGAGCAGCGGCTTGACCCGCCGGAGCCAATCCGGCTGCGGATCGATGGTGCGGGTCAGGTGTTCTGGAATGACAGTCCAACGCCGGTGACCGCCCTGCGCAACATGATGGAAGCCGAGGTCCAGCGCGATCCGGGCAATCAGCCGACGTTGGAGATCGACGCCGCAGAGGATTCGGAATATGGAATCCTGGCCAAGGTCCTGGCTGAAGCCAAGAACGCGCAGATGCTGAAGATCGGCTTCGTCAAGAAGTAAGGCCAAGAAACAGGGCCAAGAAACAGAGGTGTTCCCGGTACGCCGTTGCCTGCAGCGCGGCGTACCGGACAACAGCCGCAAAGTTGAACGCCGCCCAATGGGCGGCGTTTTTTTGTCGTGCCTTCAATGTCTGTACCGTCAGTCCTCAGACCGCGACTATTTTCCGATAGTTTGACACCGTGGTGGCCAAGCCCTGGTAGAGGGCTTCGCTGATCAGCGCATGACCGATCGAGACCTCAAGCACGCCGGGTACCGCGGCCAGGAATTCACCCAGGTTGTCCTGGCTCAGGTCATGGCCGGCGTTGACGCCCAGCCCGGCGTCCTGCGCACGACTGGCTGCAGCAATGAACATCGGCAGCGCCGTGGAGGCCTCCCCGCGTGCGTGGGCTTCGGCAAAGGGACCGGTGTAGAGCTCGATCCGGTCGGCGCCGATTGCCGCCGCGCGGGTCAGGCTCAAGCCGGTGTCGGCATCTGCAAACAGGCTGACCCGGCAGCCCATGTCCCTGAGGGCCGTAATCGGCTGGCGAAGCCGTTCGGCATCGGCGGCCAGATCGAAACCATGATCGGAGGTGAGCTGCTCATCTCCATCCGGAACCAGGGTCGCCTGATGGGGTTGGGCCCGTTCGCACAGCGGCAGGAAACCCGGATAGCCCGCCCGCGCAGGGGCGAAGGGATTGCCTTCCAGGTTGAACTCCACGCCGCGTTCCCGGCACAGACGGGCCAGCTTCAGCACATCGTCGGTGCGGGCGTGGCGCGCATCGGGGCGGGCATGCAGGGTCAGGCCGTGGGCGCCGGCATCCAGACAGGTCACCGCCGCGCGCAGGATGTCGGGTTCGCCGCCGCCGCGCGAGTTGCGTAGCAGGGCAACCTTGTTGAGGTTCACGCTGAGTCTGGTCATGAAAAGCGGCTTCCCGGCCAAGGTGTTCGGTCAGCGGTCAGCGGCCGATGTGCGATCGGCCACGGACCCAGACGCACGGCGGGCCTCGGCCTGTTCGCGCAGTCGGCGCAGCTCCTGCGGGTCGATCATCATCGTCTCGTCCCTTGAGCGCGTACCGACCCTTTGTGCAACCAGGCCCATCACCCAGATCACCATCAGCACCAGCGCCACCAGGATGCAAATGACGGCGAGCGCCATCGAGGTAGTGGTCATTGCAATTGCAAATGCGGCGATTGCCAGCAGCAGGAACAGCCAGGGCATGGGGTGTTTTCCTCCTTGAACGGGAACAGTCTAACGCCTTGGCCGCGCCCGGGAAGCCGCCCGGTCCATGGAACCAGCCGTCCGTCCCGGATCCTAGAGCAGCGGTGACAGCAGTCTGGCCAGTGCCTCGGGCAGGAGTTCACGAAACAGCGGTCGTCCTTCGGCACGCTGGACCACGGGCGCATTTTCGAATTCGCCTTGCAGGTGCCGCTGAAGCTTGGCGGCCAGGTTGGTGTCATCAAGCAGTGCCGAGACCTCGAAGTTGAGGCGGAAGCTGCGGTGATCGAAGTTGGCGCTGCCAAGCACTACCAGGTGGTCATCCACCAGCAGGGCCTTGGTATGCAGCATGCGCGGGCCGTACTCGTGCACCTTCACCCCGGCCTTGATCAGGGTGTCGAAATACGAGCGCGCGGCCAGGGTGACCAGGCGGCTGTCGGAGCGCTTGGGAACCAGCAGTCGCACGTCCAGTCCGGCCAGGGCGGCGGAGGTCAGCGCCATCATTGCCGCCTCGCCTGGCACGAAGTAGGGGGTGGCCAGCCATACCCGCCGCTGCGCGCCGTGGATCGCGCCCACGTGCAGGCGGTGAATGGCTTCCCAGGAAGAATCAGGTCCTGAGGTGAGGATCTGGGTGCGGATGGTCCCGAGCTCATCTGGGCGGGGAGTCTGCCGATGGATTTCATCAACACAGGCATCTTCGCCGGTGGCGTAGATCCAGTCCTCCACGAACACACGCTGCAGGCGCAGCACCGCTTCGCCCTCCAGCCGCAGGTGCAGGTCGCGGAACGCGTCATCATTATGGCGCTCATCATGATCGTCGCTGATGTTGACGCTGCCGGTGTAGCCGATCCGACCGTCGATGACCACGATCTTGCGGTGCGAGCGCATGTTCAGCCACGGGCGCTGCCAGACGCGGCCGAACTTGGGCGGATGGAACCACGCCAGCTCGCCCCCGGCTTCGACAAAATCGGTGAAGAAGCGCCGCGACCGGCTGCCGCCGACCGCGTCGATCAGCAGCCGCACCTTGACCCCGGCGCGCACCCGCTCGGTGAGCGCATCACGCAGCGCCGTGCCCGCATGGTCCGGGTGGTAGATGTAGTACTCAAGATGGATGTGGGTGGTGGCCGCGCGCACGTCGTCCAGCAGCGCGTCGTAGGTGGCACAGCCATCCACCAGCAAGCGCACGCTGTGGGCAAGGCTGCGGGGCAGCCCGGTGCTGGCTTCGGCCAGGCGGGTCAGCTCCGCGGCATCGCTGGATTCTCCGGTGTAATCGGCATCTCCGGTCATCCGTGCCCGGCTGGTTTCCCGCCGCAGCTGATGGCGGCGGATCCGCTGCGGGCCGAACACGTGGTAGATCAGGAACCCGAGATAGGGCAGCAGGGCCAGGCCCAGCAGCCAGCTCAGCGTCGCTACCGGCTCGCGCTTCTGCAGGATGATCCACCCGCCCAGCAGCAGCAGATAGGCCAGCCAGCCGAATACCAGCACCAGGACCAGGCCACTGCCGGAGGCGAGCAGCTCCCAGCCACGCTGCAGCAGTTCGGACATGTCCCACATCCTTCGACAGGCGCCGAGCCGGCGCTTTTACAGGCTAACCCGAGCGCGGCGGTTGCCGAACCCACGGGTGTCCACGGCACTGTAACGCCCGAGGTCGCGGGTGTAACACCGGTGTTACACCCCGCTGGAGGGTGAAATCCGCGCCGTTGCGGGAGATTGCACCGGCAACGCGCCCGCAGCTGCCAAGTAGCTGTTACACCCTGGCAGGCAAAGCTGATTGGCCATGAATGCAAGTCATTGAATTGATTGGGTAAAAACAGTTGGCACGGGGCCTGCGTAGTCACTGTCCGCTACCACTGCGAGCGTGTGCCCCATGACCAGACAATCTTCTTTCCTCCTGCTCACAGCACTGACCGCGCTGATGCTGGCGCCTGTCACTGCGCAGGCGGCCGGGTCACGTACAGGCGTCCATCCCCAACACGGGGAAATGGTGCTGCTGCGGAACGTCAATGCGCGCCCTGCGTACCGTCCGGCCCCGCCCAGCGTGGCCCTGATCGTTGATCCCAGGCCCAGCCGTGAGCTGCACGCCGGCCTGGGCACCGGGGAAATGAGCGATGCGGATTTCGCGGCGATTTCCTCCGGCCACAGCCTCGGCCCGGCGCGTCCGGCGTCGGGCATCGACGGCACGGTGAACAATGCAATCAGCGTCGGCCTGGGCACCGGTCAGGTGCAGCACTCCGGCGCCGTGGGCGGAAGTGTCGGCGGTGCGCTTTCGGGCCCGCTGGGGACAGTAGGCACGACCACCCGGGGCATTGGCAGCCACGTGACCGGGGCCATGTCGCAGTTCCCGCTCGGCAAAAGCGGCCCGGGCGGACCATGACCATGGGCCGTCTCGTGGGGATCGCAGTGCTTGTGATCGGCTTGCCGCTGCTCGCGGCGACACCCGCGCATGCACAGCAAGCGGACGACTACGCGGACATGCTCCAGTACCTGGCGCAGACCCGCCTTGAAGACAACGCCTTGGCGGGCGCCAGCGGCGCGATCGCGGTCAACATCGCCGCCGGCGATCTCAACCAGCAGGCGAACCTGCGCAGCATCGCGATTGGCGAGCTTGCCCAGGCGTCTGCCACTGCGCTCCAGCGCAGCCAGGGCGACGGGGGCACCGCCCCCAACCATGCCATCGCCGTCATTACCGGCAACGTCCTCCAGGGCGCCGGCGGCCTGGCATCAATCAATCAGGCCAGCGGCACCGGCAATGCGGAACTTAACGCAGTGACGGTGGCGCTGGCACAACGAGGCATACGTGAAACCCCCGACGCGATGTTGGCGTCGGCGGACTTCGCGTCGGCAGGAGTGCAAGCCATCCCCGAACCAGGGGCCGCAAGAACGCATACCCGTGAGGTGGGCGTCGAGGGGTCCGCCTTGCAGGGGTTCGATGGGGTTCTGCAGCTCAACCAGGCCGCGGGTGTCGCCAATTTCACGGAGAACAGGCTTCTGATCTCCGTACAAGGCGCCGGCCCCGGCATTTGATCCAGAGAGAGTTCAACAGGAGACAACCATGAAAGGCAATCTGAAGATGACTGCACTTGCAGTCGCCGTCGCGACCTTCGCGATGGGCACCGCTGCGGCGCAGGTCGCGCCGCCAGAGGTCATTACCACGGTGGACACCGACATCGCCATCTTCGGCGACATTGAAGCCGTGGGTGAAGTGGCCGTTGGCGGTGAATTGCTCGTCGGTGGCGACGTCACCCTCGACTACGATTACGACTACAACGACAACCTCAACCGCAATGTCGTCGTCAACGACACCACCAACTCGACCGTCAACGAGACCGTCACCTCCGACGTCAGCGAGTTCTTCACTTCCGACGTCAGCGAATTCGTCAGCAGCGACATCAGCGAGACCGTCATCTCAAACGTGGAGACCAACGAGGTCACCTCCAACATCGTGCGCAACGAGTTCGGCCGTACCGACATCCGCGGCGAGCGCGACGAGCACGGCGTGAGCGTCAACATCGACAAGTCGATCTCGCTCAACTCGGACATCTCCTTCACCGGCGAGCCGACCATCACCGGCGAGATCGACCTGGATTCGGCCGCCATCGCGTTGGTCGACAATCGCCAATCCAACACCGAAAACGTTGGCCTGAACGACATGCTGACCAACGACGCATCGATCGGTGACGATGTAGGTACCGCGGCTTCGGGCAACCTGCAGTTCAACGTCGCCGCCGGCGACAACAACGTGCAGGACAACGCCGCCGCGCTGGCCGCCGCCGACGCGGGCTTCTCGTTCGGCCTGGCCGACGCCGAAATCTTCGTCAACCAGTACGGCGCCGGCAACGCCACCGTCAACATGGGCGTGACCAACAGCGCCAGCCTGGGCAACAACGCCTTCAGCGACGCGTCGGGCAACATCGGCGCCAACATCGCGTCGGGCAACAACAACATGCAGAAGAACGCGATGGCATCCTCGGTTGCCACCGCCGCCTATGCGCAGGCTTCGGTCAGCTCCAACCAGATCTCCACCGGCAACGTCGTATCCAACACCGGCGTGATGGAAGAGCTGACCGACACGATTGACATCACCCTGAGCGGCACGGTGAGCGGCGAGACCAGCGGTTCGGTCACCGGCACCTACGAGGGTTCCGCATTGGGCGGCTACGCAGGCACCGGAAATTCCTACCAGAGCAGCAACTTCTACGCTGACATGTGGGAAGGCGAGGAGCATCCGGCAGGCGACGCGATCGGCCATGCCGACTTCGACTCCGAAAGCCAGGGTGCAGTGGCCAATCCGTTCCGGGACGGTGTCGGCGGCCTGGGCTTCGACAACGTCGAGGAAGGCGAGTACGCAGGCACCGAGTCCGGCACGCTGTCGTTCGATGAGCTGTCCTTCAGCGACCTGCAGGCCAGCCTGGCCGGCACCGTGACGACGACCCAGTGGATCGTGCGCGATGCGACCAACACGGCGACGCTGTCCGACAACGCGTTTGCCAACGCCTCGGGCAACATCGGCGTCAACCTGGCTGCCGGCAGCGGCAACATGCAGGCCAACAGCCTGTCCATGGCCGTTGCCCAGCCGGGTGCCAACGGTGGCAATGGTGGCAATGGTGGCCCCGAGTAAACAACGCCTGACGGCGTAAAGAGGTTTCCCGGTCCTTCCCCTGTGACCGGGATGCAACGGAAGCCCCGCTCCGCCTCCCCCGCGGAGCGGGGCCTCCATCTCGGACATCCAACGTAGAGACGGGAAGACCAGGATGACGAATACCTTGCCGCACTGGACCAGGACCTGGCGCCAGACGGCGCGACGGGCCGCGGCGATCTTGGCCCTGGTCGGATTGGCAGCCCTCCCGGGCGTGCATGCGGCGGACATCCAGTTCGCCGGCGTATTGCCCAACGGGGCGCTGTTTACCAAGCCGGTCGAAAGCATGACCGAGGGCCGGTTCCGGCACGTGGTGCGCCAGTACACCGACTACAGCTGCGGAGCCGCGGCGCTAGCCACCATCCTGCGCTACGCCTACCGGCTCGATGCCGACGAGGCGACAGTGATCGAAGGCATGATGATGGTCTCCGATCCCGAAATCGTCCGCGAGCGTGGTTTTTCGCTGCTGGACATCAAACAGTACGTCGAATCCCTGGGCATGCGCGGACGCGGCTACCGGGTGGATGAGGAGCGGCTGCGCAGCCTGCGGGTGCCTGCGATCGTGCTGATGGACGTGGCCGGGTTCCGGCATTTCGTGGTTCTCAAGCAGGTCCAGAGCGAGACCGTGGAGATCGGCGACCCGATGCTGGGCAACCGCAGCGTCCCGCTCGATGAATTCATGGCCGGGTGGCCGTCGCGGGCCGTGTTTGTCGTGATAGGCAGTGACTTTGACCGCAATACCGTGCTGCTGGACCCACCTTCGCGCGCTAGCGCCAAGGCCCTGTATGCACGTCAGGGACCGTTGACCGATGCCGAATTGCTTGATTTCGGCTTCACCCATGCGGACCTGTTCTGACGGAGCTGTGAAATGAACACAATCCATTCGCTGGGCCGTGCGCTGCTGCTGGGAGCGATGCTGTGCAGCGCGCCGGCGCTGGCCGAGCAGGCCCCGGCCCCCACGGCCCGGGGACTGACCGAGATTCCCGACCCGGAACTTGACCTGATGCGCGGCCGCTTCATCGCCGGCGACAACAAGGTGCTGTGGTTCGGGGTGTCGATGATTTCCAGCTGGCAGACGGGTTCCGGGCAGATGCTGCAGGGACGGCTCGACATCGGCTTTGATTTCAGCGACGGCCAGCCGGTGGTGAGCTTCAGCCCCAACGTGGTGCTGACCGACGAACACGCGCCGATGCCTGTGCCGTCCGGCCAGCGCAGCGTGGACAGCGCCGGTCTGGCCAACGTCTCCGGCCTGGTCCAGGGCGTGCAGGTGGCCGGTGACGGCAACGCCGCCAGCAACCTGACCTCGCTGACGCTGCGTGACGGCGAGGGTCCGGTGGCCAATGCCGGGGGCGCGCCCGCGGGCGGGATCAGCCAGAGTGCCGGAGCGGCCTCGGCAAGCGTCCAGTTCGACGGCAACACTGCCGGCGTGCTGCTCGCAGTCGAGGGTCACGGCGCGGTCGAACAATGGATCCGCGCGGGCAGCATGGGCCAGAGCATCCGCCTGACCAGCGACGGCCAGTCGGTCAGCAATCGGCTGCATCTGGATATGGTGCGCGAATCGCTGCCGGCGACCGCGATGCTCAACCAGAACGTCGCCCAGGCGCTGGTGACCACGCGCGGAATCGGCGGTCTCTGATGCGACTCGGGGGAGAGCATCAGGGACAGGGACGTCGGGTTGTGCGCAGGGGCAGCGACCCGCGTCCAACGCCGTTGGCATGGGCGCTGGCCGCCGCACTGGCGTGCGTGGCAACGCCCGTTGTCGCCCAGGTGGAGCCGCCGCCGGGCCAGGCGCAACCGACGGGGATGGCCCTGAGTGCAGAAGAACGGGAAGAAGTGGCGCGCATGATGCAGGAACTGGCGGCGCTCAAGGCCGCCTATTCCCAGGAAGTACGGCGATTGCGCGAGCTGGACATGCAGATGCAGGCGCTGCAGGCGCGCATCACCGGGCGCGCACCGGCCACCCAGGCGGCCCCGCCAGCGCAGGCGGAGGCGGCGGTCGCCCCACCCCCACCCCCGCCACCGGCCACCGCGCAGGCGCCGGCCGCGGCAGCGCCGCCGGATTCCGGCTATGCGAGTACTGCCGAGGACGCCGCGCGCGCGCGCGAAGAAGAGGCCCGCAGCGTGTCCGACGTGCGCCAGCAGCAGCAGGCGCTGTTCAACCAGCGACTGGTGATCGACAGTGGCATCAGCTACAACCGCTACGACCGCAAGCAGCTCACCCTCAACGGCTTCCTGGCCCTGGACGCCATCTTCCTGGGCAATATCGCGATCGAGAACGTCGAATCCGACACCGCCACCTACAACCTGGGTGCGCGCTGGGGTGTGTCGCCGCGACTGACGTTGAACCTGGACGTGCCGTGGATCTGGCGGCGCACCGTCTACCAGAAGGGCGGTGCAGGCGGCGCTGCGGCGGTCATCGCGCAGGCGCACACCAGCGGATCGGGCCTGGGTGACATCACCGCCAGCGCCAACTACAAGCTGTTCTCCGAACGCGGGCTGGTGCCCGAGACCGTGCTCACCATGGGGGTCACCGCCCCCACCGGGCGCGAGCCGTACGGGATTCCGTGGCGGGTGCTGGAGCGTGACGAGGACGACTTCATCCGTTTCGCGGTCCCCGAGGAGCAGCCGACCGGCAACGGCGTGTGGCAGGCGTCGGCCAATCTGTCCGCGGTCAAGGCCACCGAGCCGGCGATCCTGTTCGGCAGCATTGGCTACACGCACGCGTTCGCCGCCAGCTTCGACGACCTCGACAACAATCCGGCCACGGTCAATCCGGGCGACGTCAGGCTCGGCCACGCGTTCACCCTGGGTGCCGGCGTGGCGTTCGCCTTCAACGAGCGCACCAGCCTGAGCATTGCCTACAACAACCGGTTCAACGCCCGTGCGCGCACCCGCTATGAGGGCGGTGAATGGGTGAAGCTGATCGGCTCCGATGGCAACGCCGCCACCCTGAGCCTGGGCGTGACCCACGCGCTCAGCCCGCAGGCCACGTTCGTGGGCATGCTCGGCATCGGCCTGACTCCCGACGCGCCTGACTTCAGTCTCAACTTCAAGATCCCCTACACCCTGTAGATCGCCGTTGCGTTGCGGCGCGCCCGGCGTCGGCTGCCCAGCGCCGGCCTCTCAGCGCAGCTCGGCCAGCGACAGCTGGTGCTTCTTGCACAGCCGGTAGACCGTGACCCGGGAGACCCGCAGGCGGCGGGCGCAGGCGCTGACGTTGAAGCCGGTCTCGCGCAGGGTCGACAGCACCGCCTCGCGTTCGGCGCTGTGGCGGGCGCTGTCCAGGCAGTCTTCCCCGTTGCGGGCTGCGTCGTGCTCCAGCTGCAGGTCGGCCACGCTGATCAGCGGCCGCCGGGTGATCACCGCGGCACGGCGCACGCGGTTGAGCAGCTCGCGCACGTTGCCCGGCCACGGATGGGCAAGCAGGGCGCGCCGGGCCGAGGGGTCGAACCCGCGCGCGCTGACCGGGTGCAGGCTGCGGAACTCTTCCAAAAAACACCGGGCGAGGATCTCGATGTCGCCGGCGCGCTCACGCAGCGGCGGCATCTGCAGATGCAGTACGTCCAGGCGGAAGTAGAGGTCGCGGCGGAACCGGCCGCGTTCCACGGCTTCGGTCAGGTCCACGTGGGTGGCCGCCAGCACGCGCACGTCCACTTTGGTGGAATGGCTGTTGCCGACCCGCTCCAGGGTGCCTTCCTGCAGCACGCGCAGCAGGTTGGCCTGCGCGTCCATGGGCAGGTCGCCGATCTCGTCCAGGAAGATGGTGCCGGTGTTGGCCGATTCGAACAGGCCGATACGCCGGCTGGCGGCGCCGGTGAAGGCCCCGCGCTCATGGCCGAACAGCTCGGCCTGGATCAGCCCGGGCGGCAGCGCGCCGCAGTTGACCGCGATGAACGGGCTGCGGCGGCGATCGGAAAGATCGTGCAGGGCGCGCGCCGCGAGCTCCTTGCCGGTGCCGGTTTCCCCGGTCACCAGCACCGGCAGGTCCACGCGCGCGTAGCGGTGCAGCGTGGCGCGCACCTCCAGCATCGGCGCGCTCTGGCCGATCATGCCGCCGATGTCGCCGCTGCCCGGCGAGCGTTCGTCGAAGTTCGCCAAAGCCTGGGACAGCTGCTGGGTGTTGAACGGGCAGACGATGCGTTCGCCGCAGGCCCGCAGGATCGGTTGCAGCGCCGGATCATCAGCCCCATCGTCGGGAATCATCGCGATCAATGGAAGATCGGCGTGATCGACCACGGTGCGCTTGAGCGCTTCAATCACCTGTGGGGCGCCATTGCGCAGGTCCACCAGCGCTACCACCTGGTCACCGCCGCGCATGCCCACGTGGCCGTCGGCGCACGGATCAACCACGCGCAGGTTCCAGCCCGCCGCGGCCAACATCTTCCGTTCGTGCGCGGAGGGTTTTCCGAACCAGATCACGCAGCGTCGATGAGGAGAAGGACTGTCCATGGATCGTCAGGTCTGAAAGAAGGGAGTCACGGGGGCGAGTGGGAACCGCCAGGAGCGTCCGGGGCGGGGTTACGCGGAATTCGCGGAATGGGCGCCGACGGCAGGTTGACCGGCCCCAGCCACGACCTGTCCCCGCCGCATGGGCGGAAAGCCGGGACCAGGTCTCCGGCTGCACATGACAGGCGGGCATTGACGAGTGGAATTCCATTCAGCGTCGCGCAATGGCGGCGCGTGCCAGGGAGACTGCCTGGCATGCAGGAACTGCAGGAATTGATGATGGAATGGACGGACTGCCAGCATGATGTTTCCCCCGGTAAATGTGCGCTGGTCCTCGTATTTCGTCAGTGCATGAGTAATTAACGAAAGGACCGCGGGCGACCGGACACCCACGTATTCAGCTGACTCCTTCAGCTTCCGTCTCGGGCCCTGCGACGGCGGCGTGCCAGCATGGTGCCATGCGAACCCGCGCCAGACCCCACGGCCCCGCCACCGAACCCGTCCGCGGTCGCGGCGCTGCGTCCTTTGTCGACGGGCGCTTCCAGCGGCAGGCCGTGCGTCTGGAAGACGACGGCTGGGACAGCCTCCAGGTGCTTGCCGAAGAGGCGGGGCAGTCGCGCCTGGAAACCGTGGTGACGGAAGAAAAGGCGCGGCGGGTCATCAGCCGAAACCAGTCGCCGGACGTGGGTTTCACCCAGTCGGTCAATCCCTACCGGGGCTGCGAGCACGGGTGTGTGTACTGCTTCGCCCGGCCCTCGCACGCCTATCTGGACCTGTCGCCGGGTCTGGATTTCGAAACCCGGCTGTACGCCAAGACCAACGCCGCGGATCGTCTGCGCGAGGAACTGGCCAAACCCTCCTACCGCTGCTCACCGATCGCGCTGGGCATCAACACCGACGGCTACCAGCCGATCGAGCGCAAGTGGGGCGTCACCCGGCAGCTGCTGGAAGTGCTGGCCGAGTGCCGCCACCCGTGCAGCATCGTGACCAAGGGCGCGCTGGTTGCCCGTGATCTTGACCTGCTGGCACCGATGGCCCGCCAGGGCCTGGTCACCGTGTACCTGTCCATCACCACGCTGGACAATCGCCTGTCGGCAAAAATGGAGCCGCGGGCGGCCGCGCCCCATGCGCGCCTGGCCACGGTCAGGCGCCTGTCCGATGCCGGGATTCCCGTGGGCGTGCTGGTCGCCCCGGTAGTGCCGGCGATCACCGACATGGAGCTGGAAGCGATCCTCGAGGCGGCGCGCGAGCACGGTGCCGGTGCCGCCAGCTACGTGCTGCTGCGCCTGCCGCATGAGCTCAAGGAGATCTGGCGCGAGTGGCTGGCCCTGCACTATCCCGATCGCGCTGCGCACGTGATGAGCCTGATCCAGCAGATGCGCGGCGGCCAGGATTACGACAGCAGCTTCGGCCGGCGCATGCGCGGCGATGGGCCGTTCGCCGACCTGATCGCCGCCCGCTTCGCCCGCGTCCAGCGGCGCCTGGGCTATGGCCGGCTGCCTGCGCTGGATTGCGGCCTGTTCGTTCAGCCGCGGGCCCCGTCACCGCAGGGCGAACTGTTCTGAGGGCGCGCGCAGCCCGGAAATTCAACGTGACCATCATCGCCACGCCGGTACACTGCGATCGTTTCACAGGGGCTTTGCGCGATGCTTTCCGATCCAGATTCCGCGCCGACGTCGCTCACCCCCGTCGAGCGGCTGGTAAAAACTGAACAGGCGTTGCAGGCGCTGCGCACGCAACAGGAGGTGCTGGCAGCCGGCATTTCACACGATCTGCGCGCCCCGCTGCGCGCCATCAGCAGCTACGCCGGCTTGATTGACCAGCATCATTCCGCCGCGCTGGGGGAGGAGGGCCGCGGTTACGTGCAGCGCATCCGCGAAGCGGCCGCGCGCATGGATGGCCTGATCGACGGGCTGTTGCAGCTTTCCCACGTGGCCCGCGCGTCGCTGCGCATGCAGCGCGTGGATGTGGGCCTGCTGGTGGAATGGAGCCTGGCCGAACTGCAGGACGCCGAGCCCGGTCGGATCCTGGAAGCCACCGTACAACCCGACTTGTTCGTCCGCGGCGACGAGCGCCAGCTCAAGCAGCTGTTCGAGCGCCTGCTACACAACGCCTGGAAGTTTTCCAGCCAGCAGGAGACGGTCCGGATCCGGGTCAGTGGCAAGGTCGTTGATGGGCGCATGCAGATCAAGGTGGGTGATGAAGGGCGCGGCTTTGACATGCGTTATGCCGGGCGTCTGTTCGAGCCGTTCCAGCGCCTGCACCCCACCGAACAGGGCGGTGGCGACGGCCTGGGCCTGGCGATTGCCCACGCCATCGTCGAGCGTCACGGCGGCCGCCTGTGGGCAGACTCGGAGCCGGGCCACGGCAGCACATTCCATGTGCAACTGCCCCTGGATACCGGCCCGGAAGCCCGGGAATAAGCAAAAGGGGATCAGCTTCCGTCGGCGGTGGCGCTGTACAGCTGTTCAGCACGCTGGAACAGGATCCAGCTGGTGGCAATGAACTTGTCGCCACCCTCGGGCCGGTTGCCGCGATGGGTGTGGGTAAACGCGGTGGGCGCGATCAGCAGGTCGCCGGTGCGTGGTGCCACCTTGCGCTGCTGGAACAGGAATTCGGTTTCGCCGGCGCTGAACCCGTCATTGAGATAGATCGTCCACAGCAGGTGGCGGTGCAGGGTCTCGCCCTGGGCATCGCGCGGGTACAGCTCGCAGTGCCAGTACGGATAGCCGCCTTCGCCGGCGGCATACCACTGCAGGTTCACCTGGCCCGGGCGCAGGCAGGTGCGGGCCAGCTGGCCGAGGGCAGCGTTGTCCATCGCCGCCAGGTCGGCCGCTTCCAGCCGGCGCAGCTGGCCGTCGGGGCCGGGCTGCTGCAGCATCAGCGGGGCGATCAGCGCCTGCGGCCAGCGGCGCAGGTAATCGAGCAGGCCGGCGTAGACCGCCACGTTCAGCGCCTGCTCCACGTCGGCCCATTCCCGGTTGTCCGCCAGTGACAGGTCGCGGCTGCGCTTGAGCTCGGGATACACCCCGCCGCCCACCTGGCCCGGCTGCAGCTGGCTGCTGGCCCGCATCCGCTCGACGATGAGCGCGCAGGTATCTGCATCCAGGGCGCCCGGCACCACGTGGATGAAATCGTCCATTGCGCCGGCGTCTGCGTCCATGAGCGTCCCCTGCCGGTGTCGGTCAGCCGCGGCTGACCCTGGAGACCGCCTCGGCCACGTAGTCGATGTTGTCCATGTTCAGCCCGGCCACGCAGATGCGCCCGGTGCCGACCGCGTAGATGCCGAACTCCTCGCGCAGGCGGTCCACCTGGGCCCGGCTGAGACCGGAGTACGAGAACATGCCTGCTTGGTGGCGGATGAACTCGAAATCCGCCGCGCCGTGCGCCGCCAGCCGTTCCACCAGGCCGTCACGCAGGGCGTGGATGCGGGTGCGCATCTGGCCCAGCTCTTCTTCCCACTGGGTGCGCAGTGCCGGGTCGTTGAGCACGCCCGCTACCAGCGCGGCGCCGTGGTTGGACGGGCTGGAATAGTTGGTGCGCACCAGCCGCTTGACCTGCGACTGCACGCGCTCGCATTCCTCGGTGCTGTCGCTGACCACGGTCAGCGCGCCGATGCGCTCGCCGTAGAGCGAGAACGACTTGGAGAAGGAGCTCGCCACCAGGAAGTTGCGGATCGGCGACTCGGCCAGCAGGCGGATGGCATGCGCGTCTTCGGCGATTCCCTGGTCAAAGCCCTGGTAGGCCATGTCCAGGAACGGCACCAGCTTGCGTTCGTGCAGCAGGTCGATCACCTGGGCCCACTGTTCGCGGGTCAGGTCGGCGCCGGTCGGGTTGTGGCAGCAGGCGTGCAGCAGCACCACGGTGCCGGCTTCCAGCTTGCCCAGGTCGGCCAGCATGCCGTCGAAATCCAGGCCGTGGCTGGCGTCGTCGAAATAGGTGTAATCCACCACCTCGAAGCCGGCCGCCGGAAACAGGGCGCGGTGGTTTTCCCAGCTTGGCGTGCTGATCGCCACGCGGGCGAATGGCAGCGCGTGCCTGAGCAGGTCGGCGCCGACCCGCAGCGCGCCGCTGCCGCCAATGGTCTGGGTGGTGCTGGCGCGGCCTTCGCGGATCAGCGGCGAATCGGCGCCAAACAGCAGTTCACGGGTGGCAGTGCGGTAATCGGGCATGCCGTCGATCGGCAGGTAGCCGCGCGGCGGGCTGCGTTCGGCCAGCTCGCGCTCCACCTGCTGCACCGCGCCCATGACCGGGATCCGGCCTTCCTCGTCGTAGTAGATCCCGACCCCAAGGTTGACCTTGGTGGGACGTGGATCAGCGCGAAAGGCATCGGTCAGGCCGAGGATCGGATCCCCGGGCACGAGTTCCAGGTTCGAAAAAATGGACACGGCATCACTTTGTCAGCGGAAGGAAAGGGCCGGGAAAACCGCGGCCGATATCCCGTCAAACATAACATTTCCGGCGCTGGCCTACCGGCGTCGCGGCTCAGGGACGGCCGGTCCAGTGCAGGCCTACCAGCCAGCTGCGGTCGCGGCCCGGCTCGTAGAAGCGGCCGTTGCCTTCGTTCACGATCACCGAGCCGATGTGGTCGCGATCGAGCAGGTTGTCGATGCGCGCGAACGCCCGCCAGGTGCCGCCCGGCCCGCGCCAGCTGCGCGAGGCCTCCAGGTTCAGCAGGCCATAACCTGCTGCCGATTCCGTGCCCAGGTCGTTCACCGGAACGGAAGACACCGCTTCACCTTCCAGGGCCGCTGTCCACGGCCCCTCGCGCCATTCCAGCCGGGCCGACAGCTGCTGTTCCGGCACGCCGGGGATCCGGGTCCCGGCCGGCACCAGGGTCGATGGCACGGTGCAGCCAGCGCCCTGGCAGATCAGGTAGTCGCTGCGGAACGTGGCATCCAGCTGGGTCGCGGCCACGGCGAGGTCGAACGCTTCGCCCAGCGGCATGCCCCAGGCCAGCTCCAGGCCCTGGCGGCGCGCGCTGCCCACGTTGCGGAAGCTGCTGCGGCCGCCGGCATTGCGGGCCACGGCCAGCTCATCGGCGGTATCGGCGCGGAACAGGGCGGCCTCCAGCCGCATCCCGGCGTCGCCGCGCCACTTCATGCCCAGCTCGTAGTTGTCGCTCACCGCCGGCTGCAGGTCGAATGCCAGCCCGGCGCCGCCATCGGCGCGATAGGAAATTTCGTTGAAGGTCGGGGTCTCGAAGCCCCGGCCTGCCGAGGCATATACCCGCAGGTTCCGGTCCGGCGCGTAGCTGATGCCGGCCACCGGGGCGGTATGGCGGTGGCGCACCTGGCCGCTGTCGTCAGGATTGACCCCGGTCACGAAGCTGTCGCTGGAATCGAACTCCACCTCGCTGTGGCGCGCGCCCAGCAGCAGCGACCAGCGATCCGCCAGCCGCCACCAGGCCTGGGCATAGACATCGGCGTTTTCCAGCCGGTTGCGCTCGTCGCGGCGCAGCCCGCCGCGCACGCCGAGCTGATCGCCGACGAAGTTCTCCCAGCCACGCCGATCCTGGCGCTGGCGGTCCACGTTGGTACCCACGGTGACTTCCAGCGGGCGCCCGGCCAGCTCCGACTGCAGCGACCAGCGCGCATCGAAGCCGTGGTAGCGGTTGTCCAGGTCGATCACCCCGCCGGCATGCAGCGGGCCGCCCTGCGGCGCGGGCGGGATCGGCAGATACTGCAGCACCTCGCGCTCGCCGCCGTAGGCCATTACCCGGATCACCTGATTGGCGCCGATGTCGTGCTCGTACACCGCGCCGGTCTGGCTCTGGCGCACGCTCTTGCGGGTGTTGTAGATGTGGGCATTGGCCACGGCCTGGCGTGGATCCTCGCGCACCTGGTCTGCAGTCAGGCCCAGCGGATCCTGCGCCTCGGGGATATCGACGTGGTTGGCCACCAGCTGCAGGCGTCCAGCGGTGCCGATATCAAAGCCGAGCTTGAGGTTGGCCACGTCACGCCGCGCGGCGCTGTGGTCGCGCCAGCCGTCGGTGTCCAGGCGCGAGAGCGCCAGGTTGTAGCCCATGCGCTCGGTCCCGCCCAACAGCTGCGCCGCCGCGGTCCAGGTACTGTCGGCGCCCCAGGTGGCGCGGGCCTGCCAGGGATCACCCGGCTCGCCATCCGCGCTCCAGATCTGCACCACGCCGCCCGAAGAGTTGCCATGCAGGGCGGAAAACGGCCCGCGCAGGACTTCCATGCGGTCCGCGCCGATCAGGCTGAAGTGCGACAGCTGGCCCTGTCCGTCCGGCATCGAGGCGGGGATGCCGTCGGCGTACAGGCGCAGCCCACGCACGCCGAAGGTGGCGCGCGAGCCGAAGCCACGGATCGAAAGCTGGGTGTCCTGGGCCAGGTTGTGGCGGTTGCGCGCCAGCAGGCCGGGGATCCCGCGCAGGGATTCGGACACGTCGGCGTCCGCGCCGCTGGTCTCCCCACGCATGGGGATGACGCTGGCTGAAGCCGGCATGTCGAACGCGTCCACGCCGCGCAGGCGCGAAGCCTGCACCACGATGCGGTCCAGGGTGACTGCGTCGCTGGGGGCGCCGGCAGTGTCAACGGCAGGAGCAGCAGCAAGGAGTGGGGCAGCGGCCATCAGGCCGGCCACGGTCAGGGACAATCGGGGGAAGGAATGCATGCCCGCAATGATCTCCGATCTTCCGTGTGCAAAAGATCACGGCGGCGGAACAGAGCGGAGTGCCGATGCTCTCTCAGATGTCGCCGTCGGCGTCCCAACCTTCCCCGGTGCCGCGCTGGAACACCTTGTCGCCTGCAAGCAATTCACCCGCCGCGACCGACTCCTGCGCCTCGACCCGCGCATAGATCGGAGTGAAGTCCGGCTCGGTTCCCCGCATCAGCTGCTCGAAGCTGTCGATCACGAAGTAGGTCTTCTGGTAGGTGTCGATGCGGTAGCGGGTACGCATGATCCGCTCCACGTCAAAGCCCACCCGGTTCGGCGCCGCGCTCTCCAGGCTGTAGATCGATTCGCCCTTGGACGAGACGATCCCTGCGCCATAGATGCGCAGGCCTTCCGGGGTGTTGATCAGCCCGAACTCCACCGTGTACCAGTACAGCCGGGTCAGCGCCTGCAGCGCGTCCGGGCCGATGCCATGGGCCTTCAGCCCGCCCTCGCCATAGGCCTGCATGTAGTTGGAGAACAGGGGGTTCATCAGCAGCGGCACGTGCCCGAACAGGTCGTGGAACAGGTCGGGCTCTTCGATGTAGTCGATCTGGTCCGGGCGTCGGATCCACCAGGTCACCGGGAAACGACGGTTGGCCAGGTGGTCGAAGAAATCCAGCTCCGGCAGCAGCCCTTCCACGCCAATCAGCTCCCATCCGGTGGCCTTGCGCAGCTCCACGTTGAGCTCGGAAAACTTCGGAATGCGCTCGGCGGTCATGCCCATGGCGTCCTGGGCATCGAGGAATTCGTTGCAGGCAAGGCCCGGCAGGATCTCCCGCTGGCGCGCGTACAGCGTGGCCCAGGTGTCGTGGTCGTCGGCGCTGTAGTCGTCCCAGGGCTGCTCCACCACGCCGGTGGCATACACAGGCACCTTGCCCTTGTCGGTGTGCAGGTTTTCAACGCGGCGTGGCTGGCTCATGGCAGGTTCCTGGCAGGACTGTCATTCCAGCGTAGCCCGCAGGCGGCGCAACGGGTTTGCGTTGTTGCGTAGGATCCAGTTAATTGCACATTATTGTTGTGCCATAAGCCTATTGGGCGACAGATCAATGCAACCAATCCAGATGGACCGCACGGACCTTCAGCTGCTGGCCGAGCTGCAGCGCCACGGCCGCCAGACCAATACGGAACTTGCCGAGCGCGTGCACCTGTCGCCGTCGGCCTGCCTGCGCCGGGTGCAGCGGCTCGAGCGCAGCGGGGTGATCGCCGGCTACCGGGTGGAGCTGGATGCCGAGCGCCTGGGGCTCGGCCTGCAGGCGTTCGTGCGCGTGCAGCTGGAAAAGCACGATGCCAGCTACGTGCAGCGCTTCAGCACCGCGGTCCAGGGCTGGAATGAAGTTGTCGCCTGCCACGCCCTGAGCGGCGATATGGACTATCTGCTGCAGGTGGTGGTGCAGGACCTGGACCATTTTTCGCGCTTCCTGCTCGACCGCCTGCTCAATGCCACCGGCGTGGCCGATGTGAATTCCAACTTCGTGCTGCGCACGGTCAAGGAATTCCGCGGGCTGCCACTGCCGGGCTGAGCGGCAGGAGGATCAGCGCAGCCCGGAAGCCCCCGCCGCCGTCTGGCAGCTTTCCGGACCGCGGAACGGGTTGAGCGCCTGTACCCAGCCGCGGCTGCACTCGGCCGGTTCCGGCTCGGGCAGCGTGCGCGGAACCAGCGCCATCGCGCGCTGTTCCTGGACCCGGGCGATGGCCTGGAGGACCTGCGGCATCGCCGCGAGGGCCGCGCGTTCGCCATCGGCGATCGCCCGCGCGCGCTGGCTGAAATCGGCCGGGCCGATGTCGTTCACCGGCGGGCGGATCACCACATCGGCGCGGCGGCGCTCCTCGGCGCCCAGGCGCTGGCCCATGATCGCGATCGACTGGTTGACGATGCCCAGCAAGTGGTCGGGCGTCGTGCCGCTGGCCTGGGTGGAAATGTCCACCGCGATCACCACGTCGGCGCCGAGCTGGCGCGCCGCGTCCACCGGCACCGGGCTGCTGACCCCGCCGTCCACGTAGCTGTACTCGCCGATCTTCGCCGGTTCGAACACGCCGGGCACCGCGCTGGAGGCACGCACGGCCTGGCCGGTGTTGCCGCGGGTGAACACCGTGCGCGCGCCGTTGTCGAGCCGGGTCGAGACCGCGGCGAACGGTTTGCCCAGCCGCTCGATCGGGCGCCCGTCTACCTGGGCATTCACATAGTCCTGCAGCTTCTGTCCCTGCAGCAATCCGCCACTGAACAGTCTCACGTCGCGGATCGCGGCCTCGTCCAGCGCCACCGCGCGCTCCTGCAGTGCGAATGCGTCCATGCCGCCCGCATACATCGCGCCCACCACGCTGCCGGCGCTGGTGCCGGCCACCACGTCAATGCTGATGCCGTTCGCCTCCAGCATCTTGATCACGCCGATGTGGGCGAAGCCCTTGGCCGCGCCGCCGCCCAGCGCCAGGCCCACCCGCACGGGAGGCGGCTCCGGCAGCGGTGCCGGGGTCGGGTCGATGGTCACCGGGGCCACCGGCCGCACTTCGTTGTGCCCACAGGCGGCCAGCAGCACCAGCGTGCACAGCAGGGCCAGCGGAAAGCGGAAGAAGGAAGGTCGGGCGGTCATCATCGGCGGGTTCCGGAACATCCGCATGAGCATATCGGTCCGAGCCCTGTCGGCAGCTGAAGGCCGCCGTGGTTCAGGGCAGGCCGGCCAGCCGCAGCAGGGCGGCGGCCAGCGCCCCCACCGCCACCACGCCCAGGAACGGCACCCGCAGGGCCAGCGCCGCCGCGGCCGCCAGCAGTGCGCCGGCACGGGCATCCAGCATCAGTGCGCCACCGCCGGCGAAGGCGTTCATCACCGTCAACGACGCCAGCAGGCCGATGGTCAGCGCCGCGGTCACCCGGGTCATACGCGCGCCGGCCAGCCACGTTTCCGGCACCAGATGACCGGCCAGCTTGGTCGCAAACGCCAGCAGCGATGCCAGCAGGATCCAGGCCCAAATGGTCATCGCTTGCCCTCCCGCCATGCACGCGGCAATACCGGACCGCGCCAACCCAGCGCGCCTGCCACCAGCGCCGCGATCAGGATCGGCACGCCCGGCGGCGTCAGCGGCAGCGCCACAGCGGTGACCAGCGCGCACACCAGCGCGATCGCCACCGGCTCGCGTCCGCGCAGACGCGGCCACAGCAGGCCGAGGAACGCCGCCACCGCAGCGCCGTCCAGTCCCCACTGGCGTGGATCGCCCAGCGCATCGCCCAGTGCCGCGCCGAGCGCACTGAACAGGTTCCACAGCACATAGACGCCCAGACCCGCGGCCCAGAACCCGCGCCTCTGCTCGGCCGGATCGCTCTGTGAAGCCGCAGTGGCGGTGGATTCGTCAATCGTCACCTGTGCCGCCAGCAGGCGCTTCCATCCGCGCGGCCGCAGCCACTGGTTGATCTGCATGCCGTACACCGCATTGCGCACCCCCAGCAGGCTGGCCGCACCAAGTGCCGCTGCACCCGTCCCGCCGCCGCCGAGCACGCCGATGAAGGCGAACTGCGAGCCGCCGGTGAACATCAGCGCGCTCAGCGCCACCGTCTGCCAGAACGACAGCCCGGCGGCCACCGACAGCGCGCCAAACGAAATGCCGTACAGACCCGTGGCCACGGCAATGGACAGGCCGATTTTCTCGGCCGGAGTAGGGGAGCGAAGCATCACGCCAGTGTGCCGGGCAAGCGTTGCACACGGGCTGACCGGTGCATCATCCCTCCCGTAGGAGCGCGCCATGCGCGCGAAACCGCGTGAATCATGGTGATGCGATGTGGCTTCGGATCCTGCGTCGCAGCCGAAGCCGCGGTGTGCTGATCGCCGTCACGCGGCTTCGCGCGCATGGCGCGCTCCTACAGACGGGGGGCGAAGCGCTCGCCGAAGAAGTCGCCGGGGTTCCACTCGGGGCGCGCGCTGTCGTTGCCGATGCGGGTGGCCAGCGCCGCGCTGAGGCGGGCCAGGCGGGCGGCATCGTCGTACTGGATGGGCTGGGTCGCGTCGTCGCAGGGCTGGTGATAGCAGTTGCGCAGGAAGTAGGTGAGCGCCAGGCGCGGATCGCGTTCGCCATCGGCCGACTCCACCCCGCCGTCCAGGTACACCGCGGGAATCCTGCCGTGCACGAATGCGTACTGGTCGCTGCGCACGAAGGCGACTTCTTCGGGGAAAGGATCGGGTGACAGCTTCACTCCCACCTCTTCAGCCGCCGCCTCCACCGCCGCCTGCAGGGTGGAGTGTTCCGCGCCGATCACTACTGCGTCGGTGCTCGGGGCCAGCAGCACCGGCATATCGATGTTGATGTTGGCCACCAGACCCTCGCGCGGCACCGTCGGCCTGGCTACGAAGTGCTGGGCGCCGAGCAGACCCTGCTCCTCGCCGGTCAGCGCGGCAAACAGCTGCGAGCGACGCGGCGCCGTTTCGGCAGTGGCCATCATGTTGGCGGTCTCGAGCATGATCGCCACGCCCAGGGCGTTGTCGATGGCGCCGTGGTGGACCGCATCGCCATCGCGCAGCTGGATGATGCCCACGTGGTCCAGGTGGGCGGTGTGCACCACGTGCTCGTCCACCAGCGACGGATCGCTCCCTGGCAGGCGGCCGATCACGTTGTGCGAATCCAGCGCCTCGATGCGGGTGCCACCTTCAATCACCACCGTGGCGTCCAGCGCGAACGCGCGTCCCTTCCCGGTGCGGGCGGTCTCGAATACCTGCGCCGCGGTGCGGCCGGGCGCCATCAGCAGCTTGTCCGCCTTGGCCACGCTCACCGCCGCCACCGCCTGCAGCTGCGGGAACCCATCCACCGCGAAGCCTTCGGCATCGCGCAGGCGCATGGCCGGCTTGTCCCACGCCGCCTGCATTCGCGCCCACGGCAGGCGCGCTTCGAACTGCGGCGAGGACACGATCACCGCGCCCACCGCGCCGCGATCCACCAGCGCCTGCATCTTTTCCCGGGTGGCCGAATGCAACGCGCGCGCGTAGTGGTCGAAGCTGTCCGGCGCGCCCGGCAGGATCACCGCGATCCGGCCGCGCAGGTCCACGCCGGCAAAGTCATCGTGGTCCAGCTCCGGTGCCTGGATCGCGTGGCCGACGAACACCGCCGGCGCGCGCACAGAATGGCGTGCCACGTTGAAGTTCGACCACGGCAGGAAGTCGTCGCTGAAGCGCAGCTCTTCCACCTCGCCACCGCGCTCCACTGCCAGCCGCGCGCCCTCGCGCAGCGGTACGCCGGTCAGCAGCGGTACGCGCTGGAACCAGGTGCCGCCGTCGCCGGCCGGCTGCAGACCGGCTTCGGCCATGCGCGCAGCCGCAAAGGCCGCTGCACGCTCGAAGCCCGGGGTGCCGGTCTCGCGTCCTTCCAGGCTGGCGTCGGCCAGTCTCCGCAGGTCGGCCTCGATCCGCTGCGCGGCCGGATCGCTGGACTGGGGCACGGCGTCGGCCATTGGTGCCGCCGGCGGTTCCGGTGCGGCGGGTTCAGGCGGAGCCTGTGTGCAGCGCCAGCCAAGCACGGCCAATGCCGCGAGCACGATCAATACCAGGGCAATCCGCAGCGTTCGGGACATGGCAGTTCGGGAAGTCGGTCGGTCGTGGGAGATCGCCAGGCCCGGACGGGCGCGGCGAGGGCGCAGGGATCAGCGGCTGAATTCTTCCATGATCCGCCGCGCCAGCGGATACGGACGCGGGGCGTTGCGGTTGGTCAGCACCAGCACGGTCAGGCGCTGCTCCGGGTCGCGGATGATCACGTTGCGAAAGCCCATGGTTTCGCCCGAGTGCCACATGCGCTCGCCGTCCAGGCGCCAGCCGTAGCCGTAGGCGCCCACGTTGTCCTCGCCCACCGGTACGCCGGTCTGGTCTGAGAACGCCAGCGCGCGGGTGGCGTCGGACAGCAGGCGGTTGTCGGACAGCGCCGCGTCCCATTTCGCCATGTCTTCCAGCGAGCTGTAGATGCCGCCGTCGCCCAGCACCGCGCTGGTCGGGCTCTGGTCGGTCCGGGTCCACGATCCGTCGACCAGGCTGTGGCCGAAGGCGCGGTTGGCCACGGTGGAAATGCCGTCCTCGAACGCCACGCTGTTGTCCATGTCGAGCGGGTTGAAGATGCGCGCGCGCAGCACGTCCGCATAGCGTTCCCCGGTGGCCCGCTCCACGATCTGGGTCAGCAGGGCATAGGCGCTGTTGCTGTAGCGGTACTGCGTGCCGGGTTCGAAATACAGCCGGTCCTGTCCTGCCAGGATGGTGAGCACGTCGGCATCGCGCACCTGGCGGTCCAGGCCCTCGGGCATCACGTCTTCGTAGTCGATCAGGCCGGAGGTGTGGGCGAGCAGGTGGTGGATGGTGACCCCGTCGGTTGCCTCCGGTAAAGATGGCAGCCACTTGCGCACCGGGTCGTCCAGCTGCAACCGGCCGTCTTCGGCCAGCAGCAGCACCGTGGCCGCGGTGAACGCCTTGCTGACCGAAGCCAGGCGGAAATTGGTCTCCGAAGTGACCGGGGTGCCGGCCTCCACATCGGCCAGGCCGTAGCCGCGGCGGACCACCGCCTCGCCATCGCGAAGCACGAGCACCGCCGCGCCGGGCACGTTGCCGTTGTAGTCGGACATGATCTCGTCGATCGGATCGGCCTCGGTGGCGGCGGGTTCGGCGGAGCTGCCGTCGGCGCAGCCGGACAGGGCCGCGAACAGCGTTGCAAGCAGGAGTGTGCGCATGACCGGAGTCTAGCGACCCGGGTAGGAGCGCGCCACGCGCGCGAAGCCGCGTGACATTGATCCTCGCGGCGAGGCTCCGGATGGGATCACCGTGACCGAAGCTCCCCCACGAAACGGAATTCACGCGGCTTCGCGCGCGTGGCGCGCTCCTACAGGGGAGGGTCGTCTGCGCTTTTAGGGAGGGGGCGGAACTGGAGCACCTGGCCGTGGCGCGGTTCGTCGCGCTGCCACAGCACCGGCACGTCGTCGGGGGCCGCGGGTTCGAACTGGTCGCGCTCGCGCGCTGCATCCTGTTCGGCCTCTTCTTCCTCAAGCTCCCAGCTGTATTGCTTGCGCGGCGGGCGCGGATCGCTGGCCCGGAACAGCCAGGCGGCCACCACGCCGCCCACTGCCCCGCCCAGGTGCGACTGCCAGGACACGCCCGGCTCCTGCGGCAGCACCGTGAGCAGCATGCCGCCGTAGAAGAAGAACGCGATCATCCCGGCCGCGACCGAGGGCCGGTCGCGGCGCAGGATGCCGAGCACGAACAGCAGGAACATCAGCCCGTGGGTCACGCCGCTGGCGCCCAGGTGGCGCGATCCGGGATCGCCCAGCCACCACGCGCACAGCCCCGCGCCCAGCCACATCAGCGGCAGGGCCCGCGGCGTGGCCCGCGGATACAGGGTGAAGGCCAGCGTGCCCAGCATCAGCAGGGCGGTGGCATTGGCGAACAGGTGCTCGGGCGAGCCGTGCAGCAGCGGCGCGGTCAGCACACCCAGCAGCCCCGCCGCTTCCCGTGGAGACACCGCGAACGGGCGCCAGTCGATCATGTGCTGCACGCCGAACATCACCGCAAGCAGGGCAACGAAACCGACGGCCAGCCTCAGCGCCTTGCCAAGCCGACGGCGGTCGGCCGCGTGCTGGGCTTTGGGGTCGGCTGGCGGTTCAGGCATCTCCAGGTGCATGCCCAACACAATGGCGCCGGAATTCCGCGATGCAACCTGCCTTAGAATCGCGGCATGGATTCCCCACTGCCCACGGTCAGGCTCAAGAACGCCTGGCGCTCGTCCCATCCCTGGATCTTCCAGCGGCTGGTCGAAAAACCCGCCCAGCGGATCAGCCCCGGCACCATCGTCGACGCAGTCGGCGTGGACGGGGCCTGGATCGGCCGCGGTTTCTACAACGGCCGCTCGCGCATCGCGCTGCGGATCCTGGAAACCGACCCGGACGTAGCGGTCGATGCCGCCTGGTTCCAGCGCCGGATCGGCGAGGCCATTCGCCTGCGCCGCGAGGTGCTGCGGCTGGATGAGGTGAGCGACGCCTGGCGCGCGGTGCACAGCGAGGGCGATGGGCTCTCCGGCCTGGTGGTGGATCGTTACGCCGACCTGCTGGTCATCGAGTTCTTCTCGGCCGGCATGTTCCGCCACCGCGAATGGATCTACGAGGCGCTGCGGGAACACTTCCCCGGATGCCGCATCCACGCCTCCGCCGACGAGCACGTGCAGAAGCAGGAGAGCTTCGATTTCCGTGGCAGCGTGCCGGCCGATCCGGCGGTGATCACCGAGAACGGGGTGAAGTTCCGCGCCGATCCCGCCGGCGCGCACAAGACCGGTTTTTTCGCCGACCAGCGCGAGAACCGCGAATGGCTCTCGCGCCAGTGCGAGGGCAAGCGGGTGCTGGACCTGTGCTGCAACACCGGCGGTTTCGGCATCTACGCTGCCGCGCGCGGCGCGCTGGACGTGACCGGCGTAGACATCGACGGCGCGGTGCTGGAGATCGCCGCCGCCAATGCGCGGCTCAACGATGTGCGCGTGCGCTTCGTGCAGGCCGACATCTTCCCGTGGCTGCGTGACGTGGCCTCGCGCGATGCCGATGGCTGGGACGTGGTGGTGCTGGATCCGGCCAAGATGACCCGCGACCGCGAACAGGTGATCCCGGCGCTGAAGAAGTACCTGGACATGAACAAGCTGGCGCTGGGCGCGGTGAAGCCGGGCGGCCTGTTCGCCACCTTCTCCTGTACCGGGCTGGTGAGTGAGGAACAGTTCCTCGACATGCTGCGCCGTGCGGCGTTCTACGCCGGCCGTACCGTGCAGGTGCTGAAGGTGGCCGGCGCGGGCGCCGACCATCCCTTCCTGGCCCACGTGCCCGAGTCGCGCTACCTGAAGGCGGCCTTCTGCCGCGTACTGGATTGAACCGGCGGCACCGGGCGCCGCGGCCCGGAACGCGCCGCGCGCTGCTGGGCGTGGTGCTGCTGGTGTTGGCTGGACTGGCCGCCACCCTGCTGTGGCCGTCGCGGGATGACGACACTCCGGCCGCCCCGCCGGAGACCTCGTTCGATTGGCAGGCGCGGATCGCCCTGCTGGCCGGTGACGGCCATCGCGGCGTGCGCGACGGCGCGCTGGTACGGGCACGCTTTGATGAACCCTGGGGTCTGGTACGCGGCCCGGATGGCAGCCTGTTCGTGGCCGATGGCGGCGAAGCCAATCGCATCCGCCGGATCACGCCGGATGGCCATGTGCACACCTTTGCCGGTGGCGAAGAAGGCTTTGCCGATGGGGTGGGCGCGCAGGCCCGCTTCCACACCCCTTCCGCGCTGGCGGTGGATGCCCACGGCAATCTCTATGTAGCCGACACCGGCAACCACGCGGTGCGCCGGATCACCCCCGACGGCACCGTGACCACCCTGGCCGGGGACGGCAGCCCCGGCTTCCGCGACGGCCCCGGCGCGCAGGCGCGCTTCCACGGGCCGATGGGCGTGGCGGTGGACGACCTTGGCCGTGTGTTCGTGGCCGATACCTGGAACGACCGGATCCGGGTGATCGAAACCGACGGCCGCGTGCGCACGCTGGCCGGTGGTGATCGGCCCGGGTTCCGCAATGCCATGGGTCTTGAGGCCCGGTTCGATACGCCCACCGCACTGACCCTGGATGACGACGGCCGGCTATGGGTGGCCGATACCGGCAACCGGGCGCTGCGGCGGATCGATCCGGATGGGCTGGTGGATACCTGGCGTCCTTCGCCGTGGGAAGACTTTGATACCGGCCTGGGCCGGCCGCTGGCGGTGGCCGCCAGCCATGATGGGCATCTGTACGTGGCCGAATTGTCGCCGGGCCGGGTGCTGCAGCTGTCGCCGGATGGCCGGATCCGGGTGCTGACCGGTGAGCACGCGCGACAGTGGTTCGCGCGTCCCTCGGCGCTGTGGATCGAGCCGGACGGCAGCCTGCTGCTGGCCGATGCCGCGGGCCATCGACTGCACCGCCTGGCGCCGCGCACCGACGGCAGCGCCGACAGCGCGACCGGCCCCAATCCCGAACGCCTGCTGCCCGCCACCGCCGGTCGCTGGCCTCTCGCGCCGCAGGACGGCTGGCATGAAGTCGTCGGCACGCTCGGCGAAGTGCGCGGAAATTTCCGCGGGGAAAGCCGCAGCCACCTGCACAACGGCCTGGACATCCGCGGCGACGTGGGCACGCAGGTGCGGTCGATCGCCGACGCCAAGATCAGCTCGCCGTTGGCCGCGTGGAGCTTTGGCGGCCAGGCGGAAGGCATCGCTACCGATGAGTTGACCTACCTGCACCTGCGGGTCGGCCGCACGCCGCAGGGCCGCAACCTGGATCCGTCCCGGTTCCAGATCCTGCAGGACGAGGACGGGCGCCCGGAGCGGGTGCGGATTGCGCGCGGCACCCGCTTTGCCGCCGGTGATCCGCTGGGCACCATCAACGCTCAGGCCCACGTGCACCTGATCGTCGGCCCCTTCGGGCACCAGCTCAACGCGATCCGCCTGGGTCTGGTGAACTATGTCGACACCGTGGCCCCGCGCATCGACGGGGTGCTGCTGCTGGATGAGTACGACGAGCCACTTGAGCACCGAGCGGAAGGGCGGCTGCTGGTGCCGCAGGACAGGGGCGGAATGCAGGTGGTGGTGGATGCCTGGGACCAGGTGGATGGCAACCTTGCCCGTCGCCGACTGGGCCTGCATCGGGTGGGCTGGCAGATCCTTGCCGCTGACGGAACCATGCTTCCGGGCCATACCCGGCCGGCGATGAACATCGACTTCTCGCGCATGCCAGCACACACCGGCGCGGTGAAGGTCGCCTACGCTGCCAACAGCGGCATCACCGTGCATGGCGCCGCCCGCACCCGCTTCCTCTACGTGGCCAGCAACCGCGTGCGCGCCAGTGAAATGGCCGTCAGCCACTGGCAGCCGTCGCAGCTGCCGTCCGGCGACTACATCATCCGCGCCTTCGCCGAGGACGCCAGCGGCAACCAGGCCAGCGGCGCCCGCGACCTGCCCATCACCATCGTCCCCACGCTCTCCGCCCCGCCGGCCTGCCCGTAATTCACGCGGCTTCGCGCGCATGGCGCGCTCCTACGAGGTGAGGTATTCCACCAGTGCTACGGCGTTGTTGTGTTCTGTGTCGGCCGCACCGAACAGCAGCGTGACCCGCTTCGCCCCGCGCATCTCCTTGCGCAGCGCCTCAAGCCCGTCCGGGTTGTCGTCCAGCTCCTTGAAGTAGCGCTCGCGGAATCCATCCCAGCGCGCCGGATCGTGGTCGAACCACTTGCGCAGCCCGTCGCTGGGCGCGATGGCTTTGACCCACGCATCCGCGGCCAGGTTCTCCTTTGACACCCCGCGTGGCCACAGCCGGTCCACCAGGATCCGGCGGCCATCGCTTTCAGCGGCCGGTTCGCGCGCGCTCCGGGTGCGAAGCTCCCTCTTGTGGCTGGCCTGCGTCATGCCGCCAATATCGCGCGTCGTCCCGAAGGGCCGTGTGTACGGCCAAGGCCTGGGACCGAACTTGTCGCCGCCACACCAACCGCATCCGCCGCGCAGGCGCAGCTGCTGAGACTGCGCTGGCTACACTGGGCGGATGGATATCCAGTCGCTGTCGTTGATCCTCATCCTGGTCCTGCTGGCGGCGGTGGTTGCGCTGCTGCTGGCGCTGTTGGCACGACGCCCCGGCGATGCGGCGGAACAGTTGGGGAGCACGCTGGAAGCCGCGCTGCGGGACGAGCAACGCGCCGGGCGCAGCGAGCTGCGCGAGCAGCTGGACAGCTTTTCGGCCAGCCAGGCCCAGCGGATGGACGGATTTGCGGAGCGCCTGACCGGATTCAGTGTCCGCATCGACCAGCGCCTGGACACCCTGCGCGAGTCGCTCACCGAGGATGCACGCAAGGCGCGCAGCGAGCTCACCGCCCAGCAGCAGCGCTTTGAACAGGCTTTCGGCCAGCGCCTGAGTGAGCTGACCCAACGCAACGAGCAGCGCATCGGCGAGATGCGCGACACCCTGGAAAAGCAGCTGCAGGCGCTGCAGGCGGACAATGCGCAGAAGCTGGAGAAAATGCGTGAGACGGTGGACGAGAAACTGCAGTCCACCCTCAACACCCGCCTGGATTCTTCCTTCAAGCTGGTGTCCGAACGCCTGGAGCAGGTGCAGCGCGGGCTGGGCGAAATGCAGCAGCTGGCCACCGGTGTGGGCGACCTGAAGCGGGTGCTGAGCAACGTCAAGAATCGTGGCGGCTGGGGCGAGGTGCAGCTGGAGAACATCCTCGAACAGGTGCTGATCGCCGAGCAGTACGAGCGCGAGGTGCGGGTGCGACCGGGGTCCACTGAAGCGGTTGATTTCGCCATCCGTCTGCCCGGCCGCCGCGACGACGACACGCCGGTGTGGCTGCCGGTGGACTGCAAGTTCCCGAGCGAGGATTACGAGCGCCTGCTCGACGCCCAGGAGCAGGGTGACGTGGAGGCTGTGCGCACCAGCGGCAACCAGCTTGAGCGTGCGATCCGGGTGCAGGCGAAGTCGATCAGCGAAAAATACGTGGTGCCTCCGCACACCACCGACTTCGCGGTGATGTTCCTGCCCACCGAGGGGCTGTACGCGGAAACGATCCGGCGTCCGGGCCTGGTTGACCTCCTGCAGCGTGAGTTCCGCATCGTGGTAGCGGGGCCGACCACCTTCACCGCCTTGCTCAACAGCCTGCAGATGGGCTTTCGCACCCTGGCCATCGAACAGCGCTCAAGCGAGGTGTGGAAGCTGCTGGGCGCGGTCAAGAGCGAGTTCGGCAAGTTCGCCGGCGTGCTGGAAAAGACCCATGGCCAGCTTAATACCGTGCAGAACAGCATCAAGCAGGCCGGCGTGCGCACCCGCGCCATCGAACGCCAGCTCAAGGACGTGGAGTCACTGCCCGGGGTGGAAGCCCCGCAGCTGCTGGCCGAGGACGAAGAAGAGTAGGAGCGCGCCACGCGCGCGAAGCCGCGTGAATCGTGGCATTGGGGCGAGGCTTCGGCCACGGCGAGGCATCCGTAGCCCCACCGGAATACCTATCGTCACGCGGCATCGCGCGTATGACGCGCTCCTACAGGTCGGGGATCTGGACCGGGATGGCGTCGGCGGGGACGGTGGGGTTGGCCTCGTCGTCCAGCAGATAATCCGGCAGCAGGTAATCCTCGTCCGCACTCCGGCGGTCGCCGTGGATCTGGTAGTTGCGCCGCTGCAGCCAGGCATCGCGCACCAGCGCGTATTCGTCCGCTGCGCCTTCGCGCATCCGGTCCACCGCCATCAGCTGGGTACGGATATCCACCAGCTGCAGACCCTGCAGGCCTATGCGCACCGCGTCGTCGTCGATCTGCCGGGTCGGGGAAAGCGGCGCATCGCCGGCCAGTCCGAACACGTCACGCACCGTGCGCGGCCCGAACAGCGGCAGCTCCAGATAGCGCGAGCTCTCCCAGCCCCACAAGCCCAGCGTCTGGCCGAAATCTTCGCTGCGGTTGGGGATGCTGGCGTCGGTGGCCGGATCGAAGATGCCGCCGATACCCAGCGTGGTGTTGATCACGAACCGGCCCAGCGACTGTCCGGCCTGCTTCGGCTTGCCCTGCAGCAGCGCGTTGACTGCGCTCACCGGCTGGCCGAGGTTGGAGAAGAAGTTGCTCACGCCCAGCCGCACCGGCCGCGGCACCGCACGTACGTATGCACGAGCCAGCGGCAGCGCCACCGTGCGGTCCACGGCCTTGTTGAAGCGGTGCATGCGCCGGTTGAATGGTTCCCACGGGTCGTAGCTGACCGGCATCTGCGCCGAAGGGGGCAGGGTGGAGTCGGCGATCGGGTCGTAGACCTCTTCGCCGTAGATCGCGGCGAAGTCCAGCTCTTCCTGGGTCGGTGCGAGGGTGGCATCTTCCGCAACGGCCGGGGCAGTGGCCTCGACCGGCTCTGCGGTATCCACCGTCGCTACAGCAGCGGCGGCCTCGGCAGCGATGGCGTCGGTCGCGATAGCCGTTTCCACAGCTGTCGGATGACTGGTTTCCAGCATCGGATCGGTGATGACAGCCGTCGCTTCGGCCGGCGCGGCCGGCGGCGCATCGCTGCGCACCTGGCTGCCGCCCGCGCACGCGGACAGCGCCAGCGCCATGGCCAGCGTCGCTGTGGGGGCCAGCGTGCGATACAGGGGGGAGGGTTGGGTGGTCACAAAGCGGTGCCGTTGGGGGAAGTGGGGGCCGATCTATTGCGGCAGCTGGCCGCCGCCGAATTCCAGCGAAGGCGACAGCCGGTAGGCGGCGCGCAGTTCATCCAGCCCCGCTGGGCTGCCGCTCAGGGCCAGTCCGCCGCCGCGTGCGGACAGGGCCGACAGCAGGGCCAGGCCGGCGCTGTCGATGCGCGGCACCGCGGCCAGATCCAGGCTGCGGGCGCCTTCCAGCGCGGCCACGGCCTGGGGCCACAGGCCGCCGATACGGTCGCGTACCAGGGCGCCGGTGAACACCACCGCGTCGTCCTGGCGACGGACCGAAACGGACTCAGAGCCCGGCATCAACCTGGACCCGGCCGCCGCGCAGCTCATCGGCCACCTGGCGGATCGACTTGTTCTGCAGCTGGTTGTCGAACTGGCGGCGGAAGGTGCTGACGAAGCTCACGCCCTCCACCTGCACGTCGAACACCTTCCACGTGCCGCCGCCCTGGCGCATCAGGAAGGTGACCGGGATCGGCTCGCCGCCCTGGCGCAGCAGCTCGCTGGCCACGCGCACGCCCAGCCCGCGCGGCAGCGCCGTTTCGGAGACGATCCGCGCCTGCAAGCGGGTGTTGAAGTCCAGCAGCGAGGCACCGTAGCGGCGCAGCAGGCTGTCGGCCAGCGCATCGGCGAAATAGGCGATCTCGGCGTCATCGGCGCCGCGGCCGTGGCGGCCCAGCACCTGGCGGGCGGCGTAGTCGCGGTCAAACATGGTCTCGAACTCGGACCGCACGAAGGCTTCCAGCGCGCTCGGGTCGCGCTGGAACTCGGCGCGGCGGCTTTCAAGCGTCGTCAGCACGCGCTGGGTGTTGTCCAGCACCAGCTGGCTGGGCGTGCCCTGGGTCTGGGCAGCGTCGGCCTGGTTGGCCTGGGCCAACACCAGCGAAGGGGCCGCGGCCAGCAGGGCCGAGCCCAGGATCAGGGGAAGAATGCGTGTTTTCATTGGTTCTGCTCCTCGGGGGAGGGAAGCGGTTCGGGGGCAAAGATGTCGTTGCTGTCGGGCGCAGTTTGCCCGCTGTCACCTTCGGGGCCGCTGAACATGTAGCGGCCGACCATCTGGATCAGGTCCACCGCCGGCGTGGTGTAGGCGATTTCCTCGCCCGGCTGCAGCGATTCCAGGTCGCCGCCCGGCTGCAGGTCCACGTAGCTTTCGCCCAGCAGGCCGCCGGTGAGGATGGTGGCCGAGGTGTCGATTGGCAGCTCGTCGTAGCGGCTGTCGATGTCCAGGGTGACGATGGAATCGAACCGCACCGGATCCAGGGCAATGCTGCCGACCCGGCCGATGGTTACCCCGCCCACCTTCACCGGCGCCTGCGGCCGCAGCTGGCCCAGGTCGGTGAAGCGTGCGTTGATTTCATAGGTATCGGCGCCAAAGCCCAGGCTGAAGCGGTTGTTGGTGGACGCGATCGCCAGCACCAGCAGCGTGGCCAGGGCCAGCAGCAGGAAGGCGCCGACGGCGAATTCGAGGCGGGGGCCACGGGAGCGGCTCATGCGGTTGTCTCCATATGGGACATAAGAATTTGGGACATCAGAACAGGAAGGCGGACAGGGCGAAGTTGAACATCAGCACCAGCAGCGAGGCGTTCACCACCGCGCGGGTGGTGGCCACCGAGGTGCCCTCGATGGTCGGCTCGGCGTGGTAGCCCACGTACGAGGCCACCAGCGCCGCGGTGCCGCCGAACACGGCGGACTTGATGAAGGCGTTGACGAAATCGTTGCGGAAATCCACCGCGTCCTGCATCTGCTGCCAGAACATGCCCGAGTCGATGCCCAGCACCTGCACGCCCTGGAACCAGCTGGTGGCAATCGCGAAGCTGCAGAAGAACCCGGTCAGCAGCGGCACCGTGATCACCGCCGCCCAGAACCGCGGGGCCACGGTCTTGGCCACGGGGTCGATCGCCATCAGCCCCAGCGCGGTGATCTGGTCGGTGGCCCGCATCAGCCCCAGCTCGGCGGCGATGGACGAGCCCGCCCGGCCCACGAACAGCAGCGCGGTCAGCACCGGCGCCAGCTCGCGGTACAGGCCCAGGCCAATCAGGATGCTGACCTGGTTGGTGGCGCCGAAGGTCTCCAGCCCGCGGAAGGCGAGCAGGGTCAGCGACAGGCCGACGAAGGCGCCGCCCACGGCGATGATCGGCAGCGAGCGGCCGCCGATCTTGTAGATCTCGCGCACCAGCTCGGCGAAGAAATCCGCGGTCGGCTTCGACGCGCGAAGTACCGACAGCGAGAACAGGCCCGCGCGGCCGACGGAACGTGTGGCTTCTGCGAACGGCATCAGGCGACCCTTTCCCGCGGTGCGGTGTCAAAGGCGATGGGACCATCCGGCCGGCCGTCCAGGAACTGGCGCACCAGCGGGTCGGCAGTTTCGTGCAGCTCGGCCGGCGTACCGTTGAACACGATCCCGCCGTTGGCCAGCACCACCGCCCGGTCGGCGATCGACAGGCTTTCGCGCACGTGGTGGGTGACCACGATGCTGGTCAGGCCCAGGGTGCTGTTCAAGCGCGCGATCAGTCCGATGATCACCCCGATCGCGATCGGGTCCAGCCCGGTCAGCGGCTCGTCGTACAGCATCAGCGGCGGATCCAGCGCCAGCGCCCTGGCCAGGGCAACGCGCCGGGCCATGCCGCCGGACAGCTCACGCGGATACAGGTGCCCCGCCGTGCGCAGGCCCACCGCGTGCAGCTTCATTTCCACCAGCCGTTCCAGCACCGGGCCGGCCAGCTTCGTGTGGGTCTGCAGGGGCAGGGCGATGTTCTCGGCCGCGGTCAGGTCGGTCAGCAGGCCATTGTTCTGCAGCAGCATGCCAATGCCTTTGCGCAGCTCCAGCAGCGGGCGCTGCTTGCGCGGCACCTGCTGGCCCAGCACCTCGATGCTGCCCGCGGAAATCGGCAGTTCACCGGTCATCGCCGCCAGCAGGGTCGACTTGCCGCAGCCTGACGGCCCCAGCACCGCGGTGATGCTGCCGCGCGGCACGGCCAAGTCGATATCGGACAGGATCGTGCGCGGCCCGCGGTCAAGGCGGACACCGGAGAGGCGCACGGCGATGTCGGAGTTCTCGGGCATTTGGCAGGCCGGTGTGTGCAGCGCGGTTGACCGCGCAGGATTGCAGATGGTTACTGAACGCAGGGCCCGTATTGTACCGGCCAGTACAGCAACCTCCGTCCCGCCGGGCGGGACGGAGCGTCGCGCCGCGACTGCGCTACAGCAACGCTTCGGGCGATTCCGGCAGGATCTGCCCGCCGTCGACGATGATCGTCTGGCCGGTGATGAACGCCGCCTCGCGCGATGCCAGGAACGCCACCGCGTGGCCGATGTCCTCCGGCGTGCCCAGCGTATGGGTGGGGATGATCGCGCGCTGCTGGTCCAGGTAGGCCTCGCCCTGCGCCTTCAGTCCCGCGGTGAGGATGTTGCCGGGCTGCACCGCGTTCACCGTGATGCCGCGGTTGGCGTATTCCAGCGCCGCGCTACGCATGAAGCCCAGCTGCGCCGCCTTGCTCGCGCCGTAGTGGCTCCAGCCGGGGAAGCCTGTGATCGGCCCGGTGATCGACGAGGTGATCACCACCCGCCCGTAGCCGCGCGGCGCCATCGCCTTCAGCGCCGCCTGCACCACGAAGAACATGCTTTTGACGTTGACCGCCTGCATGTGGTCCCAGTCGGCCTCGGTCATGTCCTCGAGCGTGGCCTGGGGGAAGATGCCGGCGTTGGAGGCGAGGATGTCGAGCTGGCCGAACTCCTCCACAATCTCCGCCACCACCGCCTGCACCCGCGCCTGGTCGGTCACGTCCAGCGGCTTGAACACGCCGCCGATGTCATTCGCCGTAGCCGCGCCGGCGTCCGCGTCGATGTCGGCCACCACCACCTTCGCCCCGGCCTTGGCCAGTACCGTGGCAATGCCCTGGCCGATGCCAGCCGCGCCGCCGGTGACCAGCGCCACCTGTCCTGAAAGATCGAACATGCTTCTGCTCCTGTTGCGCCAAGTACGTCCGGGACCATCCTAACCCTCGCGTAGGAGCGCGCCATGCGCGCGAAACCGCGCGACACCTGGCCATGCCGCGGGGGCGTCGGTCATGGCGAACCGCCCGACTCCTCCCCGCGAAACATGATTCACGCGGCTTCGCGCGCATGGCGCGCTCCTACATAAAACCGCTGTCTCCGGAATTGCGATTGGCGTCCGGCACAATGGCCGCATCCATGACCACGCCTCCTGCGCCCGACTTCCGCCTGTACCACTCCAATTCGCTGGAGGTGCTGGCGGGGGTCCTGGCCGACATCCTGCGCACGCCCGCGCCCGGCGCGTCGCCGCTGGCGCCGGATATCGTGCTGATCCCGCAGGTGGCCATGCGCCGCTGGCTGCAGGCCACCCTGGCCGCGCGCCACGGCGTGGCGGCCAACATCGAGTTCCTCACCCCGGGCGAGTTCCTTGGCAATGCGCTGAAGGCCAACCTCGGCCCCAGTGAGGACGAGCTGGATCCCGAAACCCTGCATTGGCCGCTGTACGCCGCACTGACCGATCCCGCGCTGCTGGCCAAGCCGGCCATGGCGGCGATCGCCGCCCACGTGCAGGGCAATGATCCGCTGCGTGCCTGGTCGCTGGCCGGCGAGCTGGCGCAGGTGTTCGGCAAGTACCAGGCCTGGCGCCGCGACTGGCTGCTGCGCTGGGAAGGCGGCGCCGATCCGGATGATCCGCAGGCCATCCTGTGGCGCCGGATCGCGCGCGGGCACAATCATCGCGCGCGCCGCATCCAGCAGTACCTCGATCGCTTCGAAGGCGCGGAGCGGCCGCTGCCCAACGGCCTGCCCTCGCGGCTGCTGGCCTTCGCCACCCTCAACGTCTCGCCCGACGTGCTGCGGGTGATCGCCACCCAGGCTCGCGCCGGCACCCTGCACTGCTTCGTGCCTTCGCCGGTGCAGGACTACTGGGGCGACCTGCAGCGGGTGCGCGCGCTGCCGGAAGCGGCCTGGCTGGAAGACGGCAGCGGACTGCTGGCCGAAGATGAAACCCCTCTGCTGCGCGCCTGGGGCGCGGCGGGCGTCGACTTCATGCGCCTGGTCGGCAACTACGAGGTGATCCACGCATCGGCGGAAATCCACGCCCATGCCGACCCGGGCCAGGGCGGCGGCGCGCTGCACGGCAGCCTGCTGCGGCGGCTGCAGTCGGACCTGTATCACCGTCGCGGCGCGCCCGGCTGGCCGCTGCGCGAGGCGGTGGACCGCACCGACCCCAGCCTGCAGCTGCACGCCTGCCACACCCGCCTGCGCGAACTGCAGGTGCTGCGCGACCAGCTGCGCTCGCTGTTCGATGATGAGCGCTTCGACCCGCCCCTGCAGCCGCGCGAGGTCGCGGTGCTGGCGCCGGACATCGATCCCTACCTTCCGTACCTGGAAGCGGTGTTCGGTGGTCGTGGGGAAGCTGCTTCTGGACAAGCCATCCCCTATGCACTGGCCGACGCCAGCCCGCTGGCCAACGAACCGCTGGCCGAAGTGTTCGTGCGCCTGCTGGCGCTGCCGGTGTCGCGCTTTGGCCTGCACGAAACGCTGGACCTGCTGGCCAGCCCCGCGCTGGCCGAGGCCAACAACCTGGATGCGCCCGCGATCGAGCGCCTGCAGGCCTGGCTGGAGGCCGCCGGCGCGCGCTGGGGCCTGGATGGCGCCCACCGCGCCCGCTTCGACGCGCCCGAGGATGACGCCTACACCTGGGCCTTCGCCCTCGATCGCCTGCTGCTCGGCCACGCCAGCGGCAGCGATGCGCTGATTCGCGCGAACGACGGCCGCCTCGTGGCCCCGCTGCCGGACCTTGAAGGCAGCGCGCTGGACGCGCTCGATACCCTGGTCCGCCTGCTGCGCGTGCTGGCCCGCTACGCCAGGGTGCTGGGCGAGGCGATGCCGCCGGCGCAGTGGCGCGAACGCCTGCTGGAACTGCTCGAAGCGCTGCTGCCCAAGCCGCCCGCCAGCCCGGCCAGCCAGCGCGCGCTGGACCGGCTGCGCACCCTGGTGGACGAGTTTGCCAAGACAGCGGAGCGCGCCGACTTCGATGCGCCGGTGCCTGCCGAAGCCGTGCGCGCCCACTTCGGCGCCGTGCTGGCCGAGGCCGACGTGCGCGCGCCGCTGCTCACCGGCGGCGTCAGCATTGCGCGCATGGTGCCGATGCGGCTGCTGCCGTTCCGGGTGATCTGCGTGCTGGGCATGAACGACGCCGAATTCCCGCGCCGTGATGCCGCGCCCGGCCTCAACCGCCTCACCGCGGAGCTCGGCACCGACAAGCGCCGGGCCGGCGACCGCTCCACCCGCGATGACGACCGCTTTCTGTTCCTGCAGCTGTTCACCGCCGCCCAGGACGTGTTCTACGTCAGCTGGCAGGGCGCCGACCCGCGCGATGGCAGCCGGCGCGAGCCGTCGGTGCTGGTGTCGGAGCTGATCGATGCCGCCGTCGGCCAGCACGCATCGGATACGGAAGAAAAGGTGGCCGATGCGCTGGTGGTGCAGCATCCGCTGCAGCCGTTCTCGCCGGAAGCCTTTGGCTCGACCAACGAGCCGCGCCGCTTCTCGTATCACGCCCGCTGGCAGCAGGCCGCAGCGGGCGCGGCCGACCGGCGGGTGTCGCTGCCGCCGTGGTTCGTGGGCGATCCGTTCGCGCCGGGCGAGGCCGAGCCGGAGCTGTCGATCAGTGCGCTGCGGCGCTTCCTGCTGCACCCGGCCGAAGAGCTGCTCGCCCGCATGGGCATGCGGCTGATCGAAATCGAAGAGCACGGCGACGACCTTGAGCCGCTGGCCGCGCCCGGCGGCGGGCTGGAGCGCAGCGTGCTGCAGCGCGAACTGTTCGACGAACTGCTGCGCGGTCACGACGATGCCGCCATCCACGCCTCGCTGCGGGCCCGAGGCCTGCTGCCGTCGGGAGCGTCCGGGCGCCGGGTGCTGGCCGACCAGCGCGAACTGCTGGCGCCGTGGCTGGACGCGTTCTCGCAGTGGCGTGGGGATTCGGAGCCCGGATCGGTGCTGGCTGAAGTGGAGATCGACGGCGTGCGTGTGCACGGGCGCATCCAGGATGCATACCCGCACGGCATCGCGCGCATGCGCTTCGGCAAGCTCAACGGACCGAGCGTGATCCGCAGCGGGCTGGACTGGCTGCTGGCGCGCGCAGCCGGTATCAATCTGCCGCTGGTGGAATTCTTCGACGGCGGTCGTGCGGGTCCTGGCCCGTTCGAGCGTCCGGAGCTGTCGACGGTCGACGCACGTAATGCCCTGCGCGAGCTTCTTGCGCTGCGTGCACAGGGCCTGCGCGAACCGCTGCCATACGCGCCTTACAGTGGCTGGGCGCTCTACAGCGGCGCCGAGAGCCTGGAACGCGGGGTAAAGGCCGCGCGCAGCCAATGGCACGGCAGCGGCGGAGGTTTCGCTGAAGGTCATGGCGATGCACTGCGCCAGGCCTTGCGCGGCTGCGACCCCTTTGCCGATCAGGACACCCTGCAGCGCTTCGTCGATGCCGCCCTGCTGGTGTTCCTGGCCCTGCGCGATGGCAAGGTCCATGGCGGCCTCGACCCCGACGCGCTCCACGGCCTGGCCGAACGTTTTGAACCGGAGGACAGCGAGTGAGCGCGTCGCAGGATCCGTACCTGACCCAGCCGCTTGAAGGCGTCTACGCTATTGAGGCCTCGGCCGGCACCGGCAAGACCTTCACCCTGGCGACCCTGCTGGCGCGGCTGGTGCTGGAGCGCAGCTTGGGCGTCGGCCAGATCCTCGCGGTGACCTTTACCGAAGCCGCCACCCAGGAGCTGCGCGCGCGGGTGCGCCAGCGCCTGGTGCTGGCCGCCGAAGTGGCCGCTGGCCTGCCCATGGACGCCTCGCCCGAGGCCGGCCTGATGCGCACGCTGATCAACGCGTACATCGAGCGCAGCGGTGAATCGGCCACCGCCGTCCGTCGCCGCCTGCGTACGGCTGCGAACGACATCGACATGGCCGCCATCTTCACCATCCACGGCTTCTGCGCCCGGGTGCTGCGCGAGCACGCGCTGGAAAGCGGACAGGGCTTCGATCCGCCCGAGCTGCTGGCCAGCGATGCAGAACTGCGCGCCGGCATTGCCGCCGACCTGTGGCGCTCGCACGCGGTGGATGCCGCCAGCGTCGACGACCTGTACGCACTGTGGCCGCAGGGCCCCGATGCGCTGGCCAAGGATCTTTCCCCATTGGTGCGCGAAGCAGTACTGCTGCCCCCGCCGCCGGCCTCGCTGCCCGATCCGGGCCCGATGCTGCAGGCCGCCGCGCAGGTCTTCGCCGAAGCCGCGCGCAGCCATGGCGACGGTTTCCGCGATGAACTGCTGCGCGCGGTGGAAGGCAAGGTGCTGCATGGCGGCAGCTACAAGGCCGAATGGATCCAGGAGCTGTTCGCCCAGCTGGCTCGCTGGTGCGAGCGCGACGAACCCGGCTCCCGCTTCCACCACGACAAGCTGGAGCAGCTGCACCGCGACACCCTGCTCAAGCGCACCAGCAAGGCCGGCGCAGGGCGCACCCCGGATTCGCCGCTGTGTGATGCGGTGGCGGAGTACGCCACCGCGCTGGCCGAGGTCGATCGCCTGCGCGAAGCGCGCCAGGTGGCCCTGCTGCATCGCCTGCGCGATGACGCCCGCCGCCGCATGCTTCGCCACAAGCAGCAGGTGCGGGTGCTGACCTATGACGACCTGATTGATCGCGTAGCCGAAGCGCTTGAAGGCGAACATGCCGACGCGCTGGCTGCACGCCTGCGAGAGCAGTACCGCATCGCCCTGGTGGACGAGTTCCAGGACACCGACCCGCGTCAGTGGCAGATCTTCAGCCGCGTGTTTGGCGCGGGCAGCCCGGACTCGGCGCTATTTTTGATCGGCGATCCCAAGCAGGCCATCTACGGCTTCCGCGGTGGTGACGTGGAGACCTACCTGGCCGCGCGCGAAACCGCGGAGATGGCGCCGCCGCTGTCGCACAACTTCCGCTCGCGTCCCGCCGTGCTCGGCAGCATCGAAGCGCTCTACAGCCAGGCGCAGACCGCACACGAAGCCGACCGGGACAACATCGCCCCGCCTTTCATCGATCCGCGCATCCAGTTCCACCCGGTGCAGCCCGGCGGGGCGCGCGATGACGCCGAATACCAGCGCAATGGCGCGCCCGCGCCGGCGCTCACCCTGTGGCGGGCGCCGCAGCCAACGGAGACAGACCGCAGCGGCAACCTGAAACCCCACAGCTCTCCGCAATCGCGCGAACTCGCCACCCAGGCCTGCGTGGCCGCGATCCACGGCGTGCTCACCGATGCCCGCGAAGGGCGCGCCACCATCAACGCCGAGCCGGTGCGGCCCGGCGACATCGCCGTGCTGGTGCGCAAGCACGGCGAAGCCATCCAGATCCGCGACGCCCTGGCCGCGGTGGGCATCCCGGCGGTGGCCGCAGGCAAGCAGAGCCTGTTCGCCACCCCGGAAGCGCGCGAGCTGCACACCCTGCTGCAGGCGCTGGTGCACGGTGCCGACGACCGCCGCCTGCGCGCCGCGCTGGCCACCGTGTTGGTGGGCGAGGACGCGCACGCCATCGCTGTGCTCGATGCCGAAGGCGCCACCCTGCAGCAAAAGCAGCTGGAAGCCCTGGCCTGGCGCGAGCGCCTGCAGCGCGGCGGCCCGCTGGCGTTGATAGGCGAGCTGTGCGCCAACAACGCCCCGCGCCTGCTCGGCCTGATGGACGGCGAGCGCCGTCTCACCAACTACCTGCAGCTGGCCGAGCAATTGCAGGAAGCCCAGCGCAACGCCCTGGGCCTGCACGGCCTGCTCGACTGGCTGGCCCGCGCCATCGCCGAGGCCAGCGCGGATGATGAAGCCCAGCAGCTGCGGCTGGAATCCGACGCCCGCCGCGTGCAGGTGGTCACCCTGCACAAGAGCAAGGGCCTGGAATACCCGCTGGTGTTCCTGCCCTACGTCGGCATCGGCGGCATGGCCCGCAGCCCCGGCCGCAAGGTGACCGTGCACGGCGATGACGGTCGTGTGCTGCACTGGAAGCTGCAGGAAGAGCACAGCGGCTGGAAGGAAGCCGCTGAAGCCTGGAAGCGCAGCGAACGCGCCGAAGACGCGCGCCTGCTCTACGTCGGCCTGACCCGCACCCGTGACGCGCTGTGGCTGGCGACGGGCATGTTCTATTGCCACCAGCAGTCGCCGCTGTGGACCATGGTGTCCGACCCGGAAGCGCTGGCCGCGCGTGCGCCGGATGCCATTGCCATCGACGCCGCGACGCCACCCGCGCAGCTGCCCTGGCTTGGCCCCGAAACCGTTGAAGAAGTGCCCGCCGCCCGCACCGCGCAGCGCACGCTCGCCAGCGACTGGTGGGTCTACAGCTTCACCCAGCTGGCCAACGCCGACGCCGGCCACGACCTCTCCACTGCCGCCACCCAGCCGGCCGCCGGTGGCCGCGACGAGCCGGAAGAAACCGCGGAAGCAGCGGCCGATGCCGCCGAGATCGACCCGCGCTTTGGCGGCGCCCGCTTCGGCGTGGTGCTGCACGAGGTGTTCGAAAACGCCGACTTCGCCGCCTGGCACGCCTGGCGCCCCGGCGACGAGGCCCCGGAGGGCGAGCGCAAGAAGATCACCGATGCCCTGGGCAAGGGCGGCTATGCCGAAGCCGACATGGACGACGGCGTGGCCGCGATCGTGCCCATGATCGGCCACACCTTCACAGTTCCCCTGCCGGAAGGAATCACGCTCGCGGCCGTGCCCGAGGAGAACCGCCGCCCGGAGATCGAGTTCCAGTTCGCCCTCGCGCCCACCCGCGTCGATGCGCTGCTCTCCCTGCTGCATCGCCACGGCCTGCTCACCGCGCGGCAGGGCTTTGGCATGCGCCGCAGGCTGGAAGGCCTGATGACCGGCCTCATCGATCTCACCTACGTGCATGAGGGCCGCTGGTACGTGCTCGACTACAAATCCAACCGCCTGCCCGGCTACGCCCCCGCGCAGCTGGAGGAGGCGATGGCGCACAGCGAATACCACCTGCAAGCGCTGATTTACACCCTCGCCCTGCACCGCTGGCTGCGCTTCCGTTTGGGCGACGGGTACGAGTACGGGCGCGATTTTGGGGGGGCGCGCTATGTGTTTTGTCGCGGGGTGGAGGGGTCTCGCGAAGAAGCGAAGGGCGCGAAGGGTGGGCAGGAAGGGGGAGGGCAGTCCGTGCAGGGCGCGCAGGCAGCGAAGGGCATCCAGGCTTGGCGCTTCGATCCCGACCTCGTCCACGCGCTCGATGCCCTGTTCGCCGGCGAAACCAGCGAGGCGGTGGCATGAGCCTGTTGAACGCACTCGTGAAATCCGGCGCGCTGCGCCCATTGGACCAGGCGCTGGCGCACAGCCTGCGCCGGCTGGATCCGGACACGCCGGATGCCGTGCTGGCCGCCGCTGCCCTGGCCTCGCTGGCCGTCGCCGCCGGCCATGCCGGCTTCGACCCGGCCGACCCGCAGCGCCTGGTGGAAGAGCCCATCGACTGGCCCACACCCGACGCCTGGCGCCAAGCGCTGGAATCCTCGCGCTGGGTCGCCTGCCCCGAGGCCGGCGATACCGAATCCGCCGCCGACGCCCCGCTCGTGTTCGAGCACGGCCTGGTCTACCTGCGCCGCTACCGCGAGTACGAGCGCCGCCTGGCCGAAGGCCTGCGCCGGATCGGCAGCGCCGTGCCGCATTTTGGCGCGGCGACTGACGACTGGGAGCAGACCCAGGCTCCAGCCCAGCCCCAGGTGCAGCCCGAGCCCCAGGCCCAAACTGCGGAAGCCGAGGTCCCGGCGAACCTCGCGCCCCTTTTTGCCCAGCTCTTCCCCGACGCCGCCACCGGCGAAGACCTGCAATCCCGCGCCGCCGCTGCCGCCCTCCACCACAGCCTGCTGCTGGTCACCGGCGGCCCCGGCACCGGCAAGACCACGACCATCACCCGCATGCTGGTGCTGCTGGTGGCGCAGGCACTGCAAGCCGGCACCGCCCCGCCGCGCATCGCCCTGACCGCGCCCACCGGTCGCGCCGCCGAACGCATGGCCGAGAGCGTGCGCAACGCCGTGCAGGCGCTGACCGCCTTGGGCGTCGACACGGCGTTATGCGCCCACCTGCCCACCACCGGCACCACCCTGCACCGCCTGCTCGGCACCATTCCCGACAGCCCCACCTTCCGGCACCACGCCGACAACCCCCTGCTGCTCGACGTGGTGGTGGTGGACGAAGCCTCCATGATCGACCTGCCGCTGATGGCCAAGCTGGTCGAAGCCGTGCCCGACGGCGCCCGCCTGGTCCTGCTCGGCGACCCCGACCAGCTCCCCTCCGTCGAAGCCGGCGACGTCCTAACCGGCATCCTCGCCGCCGCCGGTGCCGCCGTTGTAGGAGCGGCCCGTGGCCGCGAAGCCCCCGCCCCATCCGCCGCCAGCGCCACCTTCCCCGCCCACCACATCCACCTCACCCGCGGTTACCGCCAGAGCTCCACCCTCGACCTCGCCCCCCTGGCCACCGCCGTCCGCGAAGGCGACAGCGACACCGCCCTCTCACTCCTCCGCAGCGGCACCCTCTCCGGCGTCCACTTCCACGAAGGCAACGCCGACCCGCTGCAAACCCACCGCGACCACCTCCTCGCCCACTGGACCTCGCTCGCCGAAGCCACCACCCCCGCCGAAGCCCTCGCCAACGCCAACCGCCTGCGCATCCTCACCGCCGTACGCGAAGGCCCGCACGGAGCACGCGGCCTCAACGCCCGTATCGAAGAAATTCTCGCTGGTACCAGGCGCGGTGCCGGCCCGGCATCAACCGGCAGCCGTTACTTCCACGGCCGCCTGCTGCTGATCACCGAAAACAGCTACCGCCACCGCCTGTTCAACGGCGACATCGGCATCTGCCTGCGCGATGACAGCGGGACGTTGATGGCCTGGTTCCCGGGCGACGACCCGAGCAACCCGCGACCGTTCCACCCCGCAGCGCTGCCGGCGCATGACAGCGCGTTCGCGATGACAGTGCACAAGGCGCAGGGCAGTGAGTTTGATGAGGTGTGGCTGGTGCTACCGGAGCGCTTCAACCGCGTGTTGTCGCGGGAGCTGGTGTACACCGGCCTCACCCGCGCGCGAAGCGAACTGCGTGTTTCCGGTAGCGAACCCGTGATCCGCGAAGCGTTGGCGCACCATGCAGGCCGCTGGTCGGGATTGGGATTGCGGCTGGCGCGCCGGCTGTTGCCATAACCGTCTCTTCCGCAGACACACTGATCTGGTAGGTAATACGCCGGAAGCTGCAGCACCCCGCCCGCGTCGAGGATGGCGGGAATGCCGTCCATCTCCTTCGTATCCGTCCGATGTCCGACTGGCGGTGGGTGGACGAGGGCGGCTGCGGCGGGCTGAACCCCTGCCTGGGGACGAACAGGACAGCCTGGACGGTCGGGGGCTAAGATGTTCGGGACCTCCCTTGCAAGAGACATTCCCATGGCTGCCGTGTTCAAACAGCAGGCCCACCAGTTGGTAGACGACCTGCCCGACGATGCCAGTTGGGAGGACCTGATCTATCAGGCCGCCTTGCACCGGGCGATCGAGAAGGGCATCGACCAGGCCGATGCAGGGCAGCTCATTGCCGCCGAGGACGTGCTTCGGCAGCTTGAATTGGCCGCGTGAGGGTTTACTGGACGCCGGGCGCGCAAGCCCGGCTGCTGGAGATCCAGACCTACCTGAAAGAACACGCGCCAGACGTGGCGTCGTCGGTGGCGCTCCAGCTGGCGCGTCGCGCGCTGGAACTGGGCGAGTTGCCGGCGATGGGCAAGCGGTTGGAGCGCTATCGGCCCGTCGAAGTGCGGGAGTTACTTGAACGCCCCTATCGCTTGATCTACCGCGTGACGCATACACAGGTGGAAATCCTGACGGTGCTGCACTACCGGCAGCTGATGCCGACCGATCTGGCCGACGTGCATGAGTGATCGCGGCATGGCTTCCTAGCCATGCGTCAGCACCCGCCGGCAGCAGCCCCGTGCGCCACGGCACCAGCAGGCCGCTGGGCTGCAGGAGAAAGCCGGAGCGGACCGGGCCGGGCGTGGGGACCCGTGCGGACGCGGACACGTCGCATCCCTGCCTCCTGACGGCATCAAGGAACTGCCCGACGCGGGGCGCTGAGTCGCGGGCGCCACTGGCCGCTCTTTCCCTCCGAATCCGTTCAATTGGCTTGTACGGATGTGTTCCGGGGGGAGCAGTTGGATGGTTACGGGTGACGCGAAAGGCTACTGGGAGTCGGCATTGTCCGGAGCGACCCAGTCGATCGGCCTGGCGGTGGGCGATATGCGCGCCGCCGGAGCGGACGGGTGCGGGTCCGCGGGCCGGCTGCTGGAGCCGCCGCTTGTCATGCGGGTGCGTGCCTTCGCAGCGGCGCATGGCGTCGATCCGGGCCAGGTGCTGCTGGCGTCGTTCCTGGTGTTGCTGCACCGGCTCTCGTCGCAGGCGGACCTCGTCATCCAGCATCGCAATGGCGACGGGCCGGCGCTGCCGCTGCGCTTCGGGCTGACCGAAGGCACCGACGTGGCCGCGTGCCTGAGCCTGGTGGCGACGCGCGTGGACGAAGCCGCGCGGCATGCCCCGGCGTTCGCGGCCTCGGATGCGGCCGCGATCCGGTGGCAGGCGCTGTTTTCCGAAGGGGCGATCGATGCTCCGTGCGAGGACGGCACGCTGCTGGCCATGCGGCTCGGCGAGGCCGACGCTTCCGGCCGCCTGCCGGTTCGGCTGGAGTTCGCCGATTCGTTGCTCGATGCGCGCCAGGCCGAACACTGGCTTGGCTGCTGGGAAACCCTGCTGTGCTCGATGCTCGACGATGCCCGTGGCCTCGTCGCCGACCTGCCGATGTTCGACGAGGCGCAGCGCAGCGCCGCCGTCGAGCGCTGGAACGGCACCACTGTCGCGTTCCCGGAGGTTGCCGGCGTACACCGCCTGTTCGAGGCCCAGGTGGCCCGCACGCCGGACGCGATCGCGCTGGTGCACGGCGATGAGCGGCTGACCTACGCTGAACTGAACGCGCGTGCCAACCGCCTGGCGCGTCATTTGCGCAGCTGCGGCGTGGGCCGCGACGGGCGCGTGGCGATCCATGTTGAGCGCGGCGTGGGGGTGGTGCTGGGCCTGTTGGCCACGCTCAAGGCCGGGGGCGCGTATGTGCCGCTGGACCCCACCTATCCGGCCGACCGGCTGGCCTACACGCTCTCCGACTCACAGCCGCGCGTGCTGCTGACGATGTCCGGCATGGAGCCCGTTGCAGACGGCGCACCGGGCGGGAAGCCGGGCGGGCTGGTCGTGATCGACCTGCTGGCCACGGACGCACCCTGGGCGGAACAGCCCGCGCACGATCTCAGCCCGGGCGAATGCGACGTGCGCGCGGACGACCTGGCCTACGTGCTCTACACCTCGGGCTCGACCGGCCAGCCCAAGGGCGTGGCGATGCCCCATGGGCCGCTGGCCAACCTGATCCAGTGGCAGGTGCGCGAGCCGGGCCACGATGCGCCGCTGCGCACGCTGCAGTACGCGGCGCTGGGCTTTGACGTGGCCTTCCAGGAAACCTTCGCCACGCTTGCCACCGGCGGCGAGCTGCACCTGATCGACCAGGATGCGCGGCTGGCTGCGGGCAGGCTGTTCGACTTCATCGTCGAACACCGCATCGAACGCATGTTCCTTCCGTACTTTGCGCTGCAGATGCTGGCCGAGGGACTCGAAGGCCATATCGCCTCGCTGCCGGCCGGCGAGCCGGTGCGCTGCGACCTGCGCGAGGTGATTACCGCCGGCGAACAGCTGCGCATCGAGCCGAAGATCGTGCGCTTCTTCGAGCGCCTGCCCGGCTGCCGCCTGCACAACCACTACGGCCCGACCGAGACGCACGTGGTTACCGCGCTGACCCTGCCCGCGGATCCCGCGACGTGGCCGCGGCTGCCGAGCATCGGCCGCCCGATCGCCAACGCGCGGGTGTACGTGCTGGACGAGCGCGGGCGACCGCTTCCTGAGGGGGCGGCCGGCGAGCTGTACCTGGCCGGGCCGGTTGTGGCGCGCGGTTACCTCGGGCGCGACGCGCTGAGCTCGGAGCGTTTTCTGCCCGATCCTTTCGTCGGTGGCGGGGCGCGCATGTACCGCACTGGGGACCTGGGCCGCTGGCTGCCCGACGGAAACCTTGAATGCCTCGGCCGCCAGGACTTCCAGGTGAAGATCCGCGGGTTCCGAGTGGAGCCGGGCGAAATCGAGGCGCAGCTGATGGCGTTCCCCGGCGTGCGCCAGGCCGGCGTGCTCGCACGCGAGGACGTGCCGGGCATGACGCGGCTGGTGGCCTACGTGTCTGCGCAGGACGCGGCGGCGCCGGTCGATCTGGAGCAGCTGCGCCGCCACCTGGTGGCGCAGCTGCCGGACTACATGGTGCCGGTGGCCTTCGTGCAGATGGACGCGCTGCCGCTCTCGCCCAACGGCAAGCTGGATCGCGCGCAGCTGCCCAGGCCCGGTCGCGAACGCCCGGAGTGGGCCGGGCCGTATGCTGCCCCGCGCACGCCGGTGGAAGCCGCGCTGTGCCGGATCTTCGCCGAGGTGCTCGACCTGGAGGGGCTGGGTCGCGACGACAGCTTCTTCGACCTCGGGGGCAGCTCGCTGCTGGTGATCCGGGTGCTGGAGGCAGCGCACCGCGAAGGCATCGGCGACGTGCCGGCGACGGCGCTGTTCAATTCGCCCACGCCGGCGACGCTGGCGGCGGAAATCACGTCCGGTGACGTTCCGCGCGCCATCGATGCCGTGCGCATGTCGCGCGGCCGCGGCGGCAGCGACGGTGAGGCGATCGCGATCATCGCCATGGCCGGGCGCTTCCCGGGCGCGGCCTCGGTCGAGGCACTGTGGGAAGGCCTGTGCGCCGGCCGCGATGGCGTGGCCCGCTTTTCCGCGGACGAGCTGGACGCCGCCATCCCCGAAGCGCTGCGCGCTGACCCGGCCTATGTGCCCGCGCGTGGCGTGTTCGACGACTTTGACGGCTTCGACGCGGCGTTCTTCGGCATTTCGCACAAGGAAGCCGAGCTGATGGACCCCCAGCAGCGCGTGTTCCTGGAGCTGTGCTGGGAGTGCATCGAGCGCGCCGGCCGCGTGCCGGACGCAACCGGCGCGCCGGTGGGCGTGTTTGCCGGCATGTACAACGCCAGCTACTACCAGAACCATGTTCTGGCGCACCCGGACCTGATTGAGAACCTCGGTGCCTTCCAGGTCATGCTGGGCAACGAGAAGGACTACATCGCCACCCGCATCGCGCACAAGCTGGACCTCACCGGCCCGGCTGTGAGCGTGCATACCGCGTGCTCCACCTCGCTGGTGGCGATCGTGCAGGCCGTCGACAGCCTGCGAGCGGGGCGCTGCACCATGGCCCTGGCTGGCGGCGTGGCGGTGACCTGCCCGGTGCGCAGCGGCCATCTGTACCAGGAAGGCGGCATGCTCTCCGCGGACGGGGCCACGCGCAGCTTCGACGCCGGGGCGACCGGGACGGTGTTCAGCGACGGGGCCGCGGTGGTGCTGCTCAAGCGCCTGTCCGAGGCCATCGCCGACGGCGATCCCATCCACGCGGTGATCCGCGGGGCTGCGATCAACAACGATGGTGGCGGCAAGGCGAGCTTCACCGCGCCGAGCAGCGATGGGCAGGCGGCGGTGATCGCGATGGCGCATGCCGATGCCGGGGTCGAGCCACGCAGCATCGGTTACGTCGAGGCGCACGGCACCGCCACGCCCATGGGAGACCCGATCGAGATCGAGGGCCTGACCCGGGCCTTCCGGCAGGGCACCCGGGACACGGGCTTCTGCGTGGTCGGTTCGGTCAAGAGCAACATCGGGCACACGCTGATGGCCGCGGGCGCGGCCGGTGTCATCAAGACCGCACTGGCGCTGGAAAACGGCTGCATTCCGCCCACGGCGCATTTCCGCGAAGGAAATCCATCCATCGATTTCGGGTCCACGCCCTTCCGTGCGAGCGGCGAGCTGCTGCCCTGGCCGGCTTCACCGGACGGCCCGCGCCGCGCCGGCGTGAGTTCGTTCGGCGTGGGCGGCACCAATGCGCACGTGGTCATGGAGCAGGCCCCGCCGGTTGTGCCTTCCGACGTCGCCCAAGGCCCCCAGCTGCTGGTGCTGTCGGCGCGGACGCCGGTCGCGCTGCAGGCATCCATTACCCGCCTCGCCGACCACCTGGAGGCCAACCCTGCGCAGAACTTCGCCGACATCGCGTGGACGCTGGCGGTCGGGCGCAAGGCCATGGGGCACCGGGTCGCCGTTGCCGCCGTGGACAGCGCCGCGACGGTCACCCGGCTGCGCGATGCCAGCCTCGCTGCCGCGGCCGCGAAGACCGTGGCGGCGAAGGACGGCGGGGTGGTCTTCCTGTTCCCTGGACAGGGCTGCCAGTACGCGGGCATGGGGCGGGAGCTGTACGAACGCGAGCCTGCGTTCCGCGAGGCCTTCGATGCCTGCGCTGCGGTGCTCGATGTGGAGCTGGGCCAGGGCCTGCGCGCCCTGGTGTTCGGCGACAACGCCGAAGCGCTGCTGCCGACAGCGGTCATGCAGCCGGCGATCTTCAGCATCGAATATTCCCTGGCGCGCTGGTGGATGGCGCAGGGGCTCACGCCGGCGGCGATGGTGGGCCACAGCATCGGCGAGTTCGTTGCCGCGACCCTGGCCGGCGTGTTCGAGCTGGCTGATGCACTGCGCCTGGTCGCGCGCCGCGGCCGCCTGATGCAGGCCCAGCCCACGGGCGCGATGCTGTCGGTGCGGCAGCCGGGCGCGGCGCTGCTGGCGCGGCTTCCGGACGGCCTGTCGCTGGCCGCCGAGAACGCGCCGGGAGCCAGCGTGGTTTCGGGTCCGCACGAGCTTGTTTCCAGCTTCCAGCAGCAGCTGGAGGCCGAGGGCGTGGCCTGCCGTGCGCTCAGGACCTCGCACGCATTCCATTCCTCGATGATGGAGCCTGCGGTGGCGCCGTTCCGCGCCGAAGTCGAGGCACTGCCGCGGCAGGCGCCGTCGATCCCGATCTTCTCGACCGCCACCGGCGACCTGCTGGACGCTGAGCAGGCGGTGTCGGCCGACTACTGGGCACGCCATCTGCGCGACACGGTGCGCTTCTCTGGGGCGCTCGCCAGCGCACTGGAGGTGGTGCAGCCGCGCGCGCTGCTGGAGATCGGCCCGCGCAACACGCTTACCGCGCTCTCGCGCCAGCAGCCGCTGCTGCGGGAGCAGGGCGTTGCCGCGATCGCTTCGCTGGGCGACAACCCGGCCGGGGAAGCGACAGCGCTGCTGGACGCGTTCGGACAGGCCTGGAGCCGGGGTCTGGCCCTGCGCCCGGAACTCCTGGACCGGCGCGCGCGCCGACGCCGCGTCCTCCTTCCGGCGTATCCCTTTGAACGAAAACGCTGCTGGCTGGATGCCCATTCCGTGGCCCCGGCGGTCGCTGAGGCCGTGGCGCAGGACGTCGCCGATGCGGCGGTTCCAGGCGCTGCGGCGGTGACCGGCCCGGTCCCGGCTGGACTGGCAGAGGTCTTCGACGAACAGCTCCGGCTCATGTCCGGGCACCTGGACGCGCTGGAGCACAGCGGGGTCGCCGACAGGGAGTGGCTGCTCTCGGTCGTGCGCGACCAGCAGGCGCTGATGGCCCGGCAGATGGTGCTGGCGCAGGCACTGCAGCCCCACCAGGAGCCCGATCAGCAGCCCGGTCGCGTGGACCCGGCTGCACCGCCCACGACCGTGCCGGTTGCGCCTGCACCCGATGCCGCAGAGAGCACCGTGGCCGCGCCCGCGGACGACGCCCCCGTGCCGACGACGGAGCCGCAGCGGGAAATTTGGCTCGCGGCGCGGATCGATCCGTCGGTGGCCCTGGCCTTCAACCAGTCGATCTCGCTCTCCCTGCAGGGCAGGCTCGACGTCGCTGCGCTCCTTGCCGCACTGCGCGCAACGGTCGACCGCCACGACGCGCTGCGTTCGACGATCTCCGCCGACGGTGAATGGCTGCACGTCCAGCCGACGATGACGTTGGACATGCCGGTCACCGACCTCGGCGCGCTGGCCGCGGACGGGCAGCCCGAGGCCCTGGCGGGGCGCAAGCGTGCCGGTGTGGAAACGCCGTTCGACCTGGAGCGCGGCCCGCTGCTGCGGGCGGAATTGGTCCGCCTCTCCAACGAAGGCCACGTGCTGCTGCTGCACGCCCACCACATGGTCTGTGACGGCTGGTCGTGGAACGTGATCGTGCACGAGCTGGGCGCGCTTTACTCCCGCGAGTGCGGCGGCCAGGGCCCGGGCCTGCCCGCAGCGCGCTCGTTCCGCGAGTACGCCCGCCTACTGGCGCTGCAGCCGGAGCTGTCGGTGTCGCCCGACGACGAAGCCTGGTGGTTGGCACGGCTTGCCGACGGCGGACCGGTGCTTGACCTGCCCGTGGACCGGCCCCGGTCGCCGGAGCGGGATCCGGCCGCGGGGTTCGCGGTGCGCACGCTCGACGCGGAACTGATGGAGGCGGTGCGGCGCACGGGGTCGGCACACGGCACGAGCTTCTATGTGAGCCTGCTGTCAGCCTTTGGCCTCCTGCTATCGCGGCTCAGCGCCCAGGATGACCTGGTGGTGGGAATTCCGGTCGCCGGCCAGGCGGACGAAGGCTCGGGCGGACCGCTGGTCGGGCACTGCGTCAACCTGCTGCCGCTGCGGCTGGCGATCGACCATGCGCAGTCGTTCGCGGCGCTGCTCGAGGCGACCCGGACAACCGTGCTCGATGCGATGGAGCACCAGCGCTGCACCTTCGGCTCCCTGCTGAAGAAGCTGCGGATCGAACGCGACGCCAGCCGGCCGCCGCTGGTGTCCGCCGTGTTCAACGTCGACCAGGTCGCCGACCGGGAGCGCGATGCGTTCGCCGGCCTGGTGCTGGATCTGTCCGTCACCCCGATGGTCTGCGACAACTTCGATTTCTCGATCAACGCGGTGCCGTCGCAGGACGGCCTGCGCCTGGAATGCCTGTATAGCAGCGCGCTGTTCGATGCCGCCACTGTCGATGCGTGGCTGGAAGCGTATGAGAGCGTGCTTCGCGGGCTGGTGCGGGATTCCGCGCAGCGGCTGTCAGGTCTTCCGCTGGTCGAGGGCGAGGCGAGGGAACGGTTGCGCGATCTGCAGCCGGCTCCGGTGGCGTTCGACGCGGAGTGCCGGATGCACGAGCACTTCGAACGCCAGTGTGACGTCGACGGCGGGCGCATCGCGCTCTGGCAGGACGGCGACACGACGAGCTACGCGGCGCTGGAGGCGCAGGGCAACCGCATCGCACACCTCCTGCGCTCCAGGGGCATTGCGCGCGGCGCCCTGGTTGGGATCATGCTCGAGCGCACGCCACGGATGCCGGCGGCGGTCCTGGGGACGTTGAAGGCCGGCGCGGGCTATGTGCCGCTGGATCCGGAGCAGCCACCGGCGCGCCTGGCCGCGATCGCCAGGGACGCGCGGTTGTCCGTCATCCTCACCGAGACCGTCCACGCCCGGCGGCTTGCCGTCGAGGGCGTGACGCTGCTCGCGCTGGACGTTCCCGGCGACCTTGCGCCGGACCTGCCCACGACGCGTATCGGGCGCGATGCGGATGCGGCGATGCCGGATTCGGTGGCCTATGTGGCCTACACGTCGGGCTCGACCGGCACCCCCAAGGGCGTCCGCGTGCCGCATCGTGCGGTCGCGAATCTCATCGCCTGCATGCAGCGCTGGCTGCGGCTCGGCGCGGAAGACGCGGTTGCCGCGGTCACGCCGCTGTCCTTCGATCCCTCGGTCGTGGACCTGTGCCTGCCGCTGTCAGTGGGCGCACGGGTGGTGCTCGTCGACCGGGACACGGCCGTGCACGGCGCGGCGTTCCGGCAGATGATGGAGCGCAGCGGGGCGACCTACCTCGATGCCACGCCTTCGGGCTGGCGCGTGCTGCTCGACGCCGGATGGCGCGGGTCGCCTGGATTCAAGGCCATCTGCGGCGGTGAAGCGATGCCGCCCGATGTCGCGACGGCGCTGCTGGAGCGCGGTGCCGAACTCTGGAACATGTACGGCCCCACCGAGACCACGGTCACCGCCACCGGCGCGCGGATCGCGACGTCGGCGGACGGGCTGCCCGACATCCACATCGGCAGGCCGGTGGACAATTCGAGCGTCTGGATCCTCGACCGCTTCGGCCATCTGTGCCCGCGCGGCACTGCGGGCGAGATCTGTATCGGCGGCGAGGGCCTGAGCCTCGGCTACCTGGACCGGCCCGAGCTGATGGCGAAGCAGTTCGTACCCGACGTGTTCTCCGCAGCCATGGAGACTGGGTCGGGATCGCCGCGGCTGTACCGGACCGGGGATCGCGGCCGCTGGCGCGCCGACGGCAACCTCGTGCACCTGGGGCGGCAGGACCGCCAGGTGAAGCTGCGCGGCTACCGGATCGAACCGGGCGACATCGAAGCCGCGCTGCGCGCCGACGCGTCGGTGGCCGAGGCTGCCGTGGTGGTGCGCGAAGACGGGCAGGGTGCAGCGGGACTGGTCGCCTATGTGGTGGCGCGCAGTGGCGCCTCCGTCGACGAGACGGCGCTGGCCGAAGGGCTCCGGGACCAGCTGCCGCCATACATGCTGCCGGAACGCGTGGTGGTGCTCGACGCCATGCCGGTCTCGACGACGGGAAAGCTCGCCCCGTCGAAACTGCCCGTGGTACCGCATGACGAAGTGGCCGAGGCTGCGGTGCGTCGGGACGACGGCACGGCGGCGTCGCGGATTGCCGCGAAGATGGCCGAGCTGCTGGACCTGCCGGATTTCGACCCGGAGCAGGACTTCTTCGCCGCAGGCGGCCATTCGCTGCTTGCGGCACGGCTGGCGAGCTGGCTGGAACAGGCCTTCGGGACCCGGGTCAAGCTGCGCCTGCTGTTCGACACGCCCACGCCCGCCGCGCTGGCGGAAGTCCTGCTCGCGCGTCCCGAAGCGGAGACGACCGGATCAGACGTGCTCGACATCCCGCGCCAGCCGGACCAGTCCATCGGTCCGCTGTCGCTGATGCAGCAGCGGCTGTGGGTGCAGGAACAGATCCAGCCGGATTCGACCAACTACATGATCCCGTCGGCCCTCCGCCTGCGCGGGCCGCTGGACTTGCGGGCGCTGGATCGTGCGCTCGCCGATGTGGTCCGCCGGCAGCCCGCCCTGCGCACCGTCCTGGAAGCGTATGAGGGCGGTGCGGTGCAGAGGGTGCTGGACGACCTGCCGGTGACGCTGCTGCCGGAGGAGGACCTCACGGCTTTCCCGGCCGGGGAGCGCCATGCCGAGTTCCTGCGTCGGGTCGACCCTCTGATCCGCGCCCCGATCCGGACCGACGACGCGCCCCTGTTCCGGGTCCGCCTGTTCCGGCTGTCCAACGAGGACCACATCCTCTACCTGCAGGTCCATCACGCCGTCTGGGATGGCACTTCGTTCCGCCTGTTCTGCAAGGAAATGGCGACGCTCTACGCGTGCCACACATCGGGCGTGAGTCCGATGCTGCGCCCGCTCGAGCGCAGCTACATCGACTTCGCGGCCTGGCATTCGGTCGCGGCGGACAGCGAGGACGTGCGCGCGCAGATCGCCCATTGGCGCGAGCGGCTGTCCGGAGGCGTCGAGCCGCTGCGCCTGCCCGCGGATTTCCCGCGTCCGGCCATGCCCAGCGGGCGCGGTGGAAGCGAATTCGTCCGCGTCGAGGCGGCCCTGGCGCAGCGGCTGCGCGAACTCGGCCAGGCCCACCACGCCACCCTGTTCATGACCCTTCTCGCCGCCTATTTCGCGTTCCTGCACCGGACCAGCGGACAGCGCGACCTGGTGGTCGGGCTGCCGGTCCGCAGCCATCTCACCGAACAACTGCAGGAGGTGATGGGCTTTTTTTCCAACGTGCTGCCGATGCGCCTCGAACTGGATCCGGAATGGACCTTTGCCGAGCTGCTGGGGCACGTGCGCGATGAAATGATGGCCTGCTTCGCGCACCCGGACGTGCCGGTCGAGCGCCTCTTGCAGGAGTTGGAGATCCCTCGCGACATGAGCCGGTCGCCGCTGTATCAGGCCCTGTTCTCCATGGACGACTCGCGCGGGCAGGCCCGCCAATGGGGCGAGCTGCGCTGCGACGATCTCACCCTGCCGAACTACAGCGCGTTGACCGACCTCTCGCTGTGGGTGGACGAGGATGACGAGCGGCTGTTGATCGACTTCAACTACAACGCCGACGTCATCGCCGCACCCTCGGCCAAGTTCATGGCGCACCGGTTCGTCGGCCTGCTGGCGCGATTGGTTGCCGAGGCCGATGTCGCGATCGGCAACATCGAGACCCGCGGCGACGAAGACTGCGAGGCGCTGGCGACCTGGAACGACACATCCACCAACCTGCCGCAGGCCACGAGCCTGCCCGGGCTGCTTGCGCCGCAGGTGGAGCGCGCGCCGGAGCGGATCGCCCTGCGCTTCGGCGCACGCACGCTGACATACCGTGAGCTCGACGCACGCAGCAGCCGGCTTGCAGACGCCCTGGCGGCGCGCGGAGTGGGAGCGGGCGACCTGGTGGGTGTCTGCCTCGAGCGCGACCCGGACCTGGTTGCGACCCTGCTGGCGGTCCTGAAGCTGGGCGCCGCGTATGTGCCACTCGACCCGGCGTATCCCGCCGACCGGCTGCGCTTCATGGTCGCCGATGCCGGGCTGGCGCTGCTGGTGTCCGTGGGTGAGCTCGCAGACGGCTTCGCGCTGCAGCCCTCGCAGCAGCTGCTCCTGGATCGGGATGCCGGCGAGATCGAGTCGGCCCCGGTGCTGGCGCGCGAAGTCGACCCGGCCGGCCGGGACGCGCCGGCCTATGTGATCTACACCTCGGGTTCGACCGGAACGCCGAAGGGCGTGGCCGTGCCGAACGGAGCGGTTATCAACTTCCTGCAGGCCATGCGCGAGACGCCCGGGCTGGGCCCGGAAGACATCCTGCTCGGCGTCACCACGACCTCGTTCGACATCTCGGTGCTGGAGATCTTCCTGCCGCTCTGGGTCGGGGCCACCCTGGTGCTGGCGACGCGCGAGCAGGCTGGGGATGGCGCGAAGCTCGTCGCGCTGCTCGAGGACGAGCGCGCCACCGTGCTGCAGGCGACGCCCATCACTTGGCACCTGCTGCTCGAGGCCGGATGGAAGCCGCAGCGCGGATTCCGGGCCCTGTGCGGAGGCGAGCCGCTGTCGGCGGAGCTGGCGGGACTGCTCATCGACCGCGGGGTGGAACTCTGGAACATGTACGGGCCGACCGAGACCACGGTGTGGTCGACCTGCGCCAGGATCGAACGCACGGGCGACGCAGGTACGCTCGACATCCACGTCGGTCGCCCGATCGGCAACACCACGGTCTGGGTGATGGACCCGCATGGCCAGGTGTGCCCGGTCGGCGTGCCGGGCGAGATCTGCATCGGCGGCGCGGGTGTCGCCCTGGGCTACCTGGGTCGCGAAGCACTGACGGCAGAGCGGTTCGTTGCCGATCGGGTCGCGCCCCGGGACCATGGCACCGGCCTGGCGCCCAGGCTGTACCGCACCGGAGACCGCGGCCGCTGGCGGCACGACGGCATGATCGAACACCAGGGACGTCTGGATTTCCAGCTGAAGCTGCGCGGCCACCGCATCGAGCCGGGTGAGATCGAGGCCTCGCTCGACGCCGACCCCGGCATCGTTCGCTCGGTGGTGACCGTCCGCGGGGACGCGCCCGGCGACCAGCGGCTGGTGGCCTACGTGATCGTCGCCGACAGGGACCGGTTCGACGACAGAGCGCAGCTCGTGCGGCTGCGCGGAATCCTCCCAGCCTACATGGTGCCGCAGCACATTCTGGTGCTCGATGCGCTGCCGCTCCTGCCCAACGGCAAGGTCGACCGTGCCTCGCTGCCACGGCCGCAGCCGCGCAAGCCCGCGGAGGCCGTCGCCGGAGGGCCCGGCGCGGCGCGGGAGGAGCCGCCACGCCATGGCACCGCCGGCGCTGTCTCGTATGTGACCGCGCTCTGCTCCGATCTGGTGGGCGCCCCGGTCGCCGCCGACTACAACTTCTTCGATGCCGGTGGCCACTCGCTCCTTGCGGTGCGCTTCATCAACCGGATCCACAGGGAGACCGGCGTCCGTCTCAACGTGCTCGCCCTGGCGACATCCACGTTGGAACAGTTGGGGGAGCAGATCGCCGGGTCGGAGCGCTTCGCTCCCATGAAGGCCAAGGCGGCACTGCGCGGCGGCCCCATCAGCCAGTTCAGGAAATGGCTGTTCCCCACCCGTCGCCGCGTGCCTTCGGAGCTGCAGGAATGACGCATACGGATCGGCAGGCAATGGAGCCCGGTGGCCGCCACGCGCGCCTCTCGGCACGGGTCAGGGAGCTGTTCGCGGACGTCACTGGCTTCGACATCTCCATGGAGGATGGCGATACCCCCTTCGTGGAGCTGGGGATGGACAGCCTCACGCTGACCCAGGTCTCGGTGCAGCTGGGGAAGGTGTTCCCCGTGGGCATTACCTTCCGCCAGCTGATGGAGGACTGCGCCAGCGTGGACCGTCTGGTGTTGGAGCTGGACGCCCGGCTGCCGCCCGATCCACCGCTCAAAGAGGCTGAGCCGTTGCCATTGCCCGATACAGGGAGCGCTGCCATTCCTGCGGCCCCGTCCGTCGATGCGGACGCCGTGCGCCACCTGGTCGCGCGGCAGATGCAGCTGATGACACGGCAGCTGGCCCTGTTGTCGCGATGCACCGGTGGGGCGGCGCCTGCGGCCACGACGTCGAGCCTGACCAGCCCCGCCTCCGCCCATTTGCAATAGTGCGCTGCCTGCCGTGGAACCGTTGTTTCTTTGCGGGCATGCTGGCGTGGACGGATGCCCGACATCCGTACCTGGACATGCCGACGAGGACGCACCTGATGGCAACACCCGAAACCCATCCGCGGATCGTGATCGTTGGCGGCGGAGTGGCCGGCCTTGAAGTGGCCAGTACGCTCGGCCGTCGCTGGCGCGGGCGGGCCGGGACGCCATCGATCACCCTGGTTGACCGCGAGTCGGCGCACGTGTGGAAGCCGATGCTGCACACCATCGCCGCCGGCACGCGGGATATCTCCCAGCAGCAGACCGCTTACCTTGCCCAGGCGCGCGATGCGGGGTTTGCCTATCGGCCGGGTGAGCTGTGTGGCCTGGACCGCAACGCCCGCGAAATCGAGCTGGCGGCGCAGCACGCGCCGGATGGGCGCCTGCTGGTGCCGGCAAGCCGGCTGGGATACGAGGTGCTGGTGCTGGCCACCGGCAGCCAGGCCAACGACTTCGGCACGCCCGGGGTGGCGGAGCATTGCTGGAACATTGATTCGCGGCGCGAGGCCGATGCGTTCAATCGGGAAATGCGCATCCGGCTGCTGCAGTGCCTGACCCAGGATATACCGCTGCATGTCGCCATCGTTGGCGGTGGCGCCACCGGCGTGGAGCTGGCGGCGGAGCTGGTGCAGCTGGTGGAGGCGGCGACCGCCTACGGCGCGCCGGGGCTTGCCGCGCGCATCACCATCACCCTGGTCGAGGCCGGGCCGCGCCTGCTGGCGGCCTTCCCGGAGGATATTTCCAGCGCCACGCGCACGCGGCTGGAGGCGATCGGCATCCGCGTGCTGACGGGTACCCAGGTGAGTGCGGCCACCGCCGATGCCTTCGTGCTCGCCGACGGCAGTACGCTGCCTGCCGCGCTCAAGGTGTGGGCCGCCGGGGTCAAGGGCCCCGACTTTCTCGCCGACCTGGATGGGCTGGAGGCGAACCGCAACAACCAGCTGGTGGTGCGCCCGACCCTGCAGAGCACGCGCGACCCCGCCATCTACGTGCTGGGCGATTGCGCAGCGCTGACGCTGCCCGGTGCCGAGCGTGCCCTGCCGCCCACGGCGCAGGTAGCGCACCAGCAGGCGAAATACCTGGTCCGGTCGCTGCCGCGCGTCCTGCAGGGCCGGCAGGTGCCCGATTTCCGCTACCGCGATATGGGCGCCCTGGTGTCACTGGCCGACTACGACGCGTTCGGTTCGCTCGGCCAGTTCGGCCTGTTCAACGGGCTCACCATCCGCGGCAAGCTGGCGCAGCTCAGCCACGTGATGCTCTATCGCAGCCACCAGGCCCGCATCCACGGGTTCTGGCGGGGCGGGCTGCTGTGGCTGGTCGACCGGCTGAACTCCCGCGTGCGCGCCTCGATCCGGCTGGATTGAGCGCGCCGCCGGCAGGGCGGCAGCCGTGAGTGACGTTGAATGCCGGTAGGAGCGCGCCATGCGCGCGAAGCCGCGTGAATTCAATCAGCGTGACAAGGCGTCGGCGCATCGTCGTGGCCGACGCCACGCGGCATGTCAGCAGTCACGCGGTTTCGCGCGCATGGCGCGCGGCACAAAAAAGCCCCGGCTGAAAGCCGGGGCCGGTCCTTTGCAGCTTCTTGTCGCTGCGATCAGCGCGTGTCCTTCAGCGCCATCTTCCGGTTGCGCATGATGTCGTGGCACTGGACCACCTGTGGCATGTACTTCTGTGCGGCGGCCTTGGCGGCGGGCGGGGTGCCGGTGTCGTTGACGGTGTCCTTGAACGCCTCGAGCAGCTTGTCTTCCACTTCCTCAAGCTCGGCCACATAGGCGTAGTCCTTGTTGCCGAGGGCAGCGCGGACGTTGGCGTACATCTGGCGCATCGAGCCGGCCATGGTGCCCTTCTCGGCCGGTTCGCGACCGATGGCGGCCACGTCGGCGGTCAGGCCGCTGACGATCTCGCGCTTGTGGCCGGCCATCTGCGTGAACAGGGTGGAGAGTTCCGGGTTGTCCACCTTGGACGCGGCCTCGGTGTAGAACTCGCTGCCGTCGCGGGCGATTTCGATCAGGTCGTTGAGGGAGTGCTGGATCTTCTTCTGGTTGTCCATTCGCGGTTCCATTCTGGGGAGAGAGTGGAATCCACTTTGGGCCAGCGGGGATGAAAGCGATGTGGACCGGCCGGGTGCTGCGTTCAGGTGGCAGGGGCTCGCCCGGCAGAACAAAACGCTCAGCGATAGGCACGCGGTCCGCGCCACACCAGTTCGCCGCGGCGGTAGACGCGATGCATGTTGATGACTTCGCGCGCGTCGCCGATGTCGGCCATTTCCGGGTCATCCGGATCCAGCAGGCGGCAGGCGCCGGATTCGCGCCTGAGCGCCACTTCCAGTGGGCACACCATGTAATCGCGCGTGCCGGGCAGCGGAATGAAGAGCTCGGTGATGCCGGCATCGCGCCAGTCGCGCAGGCGCTGCTCGCTGCGCACGTCGTAGAGGACCTGGTAGCCGCCCACTTCCATGCTCGGTTCGGAAGAGGAGCTGCTGTGGCGGCGGCCCTGGCTCACGGCGGGGCTGGGCGCGCGGCCGGCGTTCACAGGGGCGTGGTCCTCGGGCAGCATCCCGGGCGGCTGACCCCAGACGTGGGCGCGGCGGTTGGTGCTGGGCGTGGGCGGCGGGCTGGCAGCGGCCGGTCGGGCCGGGCGACGCTGCATGGCTTCATCGGCCTGCACCACGGGTGTGGGCTGCACCCGCGGAGGAGCAGGAGTGGGTTCGGCGGGGTCTGGGTGAGGCGGTTGCGGGGTCTGCACCGCCGGTGCGCTGACCGGCGGAACCTCGGTGGGCGGGGCGGTTTCCGGGGTTTCCCCGATCATCACCACTTCCACCCGGCTGCCGCCGGCGGTGGAGCCCTGCGGCGTCGGCATTTCCATCGGTTCAACCAGCAATGCCAGCAGCAGGATGGCCAGATGCAGCGATCCGCTCAGCAGTCCTGCGGTCCACGACGTCAGGCGCTCATCCCCGGGCCTGGCGCCGGCATCCGCCTGGTGCAACGGCTGGTTCATGCTGCCGGCGGTGTCCGGGTGGTGCTGACCTTCATGGAGGAATATGGGGTGCGCGGGGTAGGTTCGGCATCGTAACGCGAGCCGGTGCACCTAGGGTCAGCCCCGGCTGGCGCATGCATGGGTGCGTGGCAGGATCGGTGGATCCAGCAGGAAGCCCGGAGCGATCCATGAACACGCTGCAATCCACCCAAAGCCTCCCGATGCATCTCGATCCGCGGCTTGAAGCCAGGGCAGAGCTGGAGCAGACCGCCAGCCAATCGTCCGCCAGCGCAGCTGGGGAAGGTGAACAGCCCGCCGCCGAGCCGGGACTGTTCGATGCACCGGAATACGCCGCGCTGTCCGCCGATGCGCAGGCGCTGGTGGCCGATGCGGCGCGTGAGGGAGAGGCCGATCCTGCGGTGCTGGTGGATCTGCACACGCTGATCCGCGACCTGTCCTTCCAGCTGCTGCCGTCACCGCAACAGCTGTCTTCGCTGTCCGCCGTCGCCCTGCAGCAGTCGCCGGAATTCCAGGATCTGACGCCCGCCGACCAGCGCCTGATCACCGATGCGCTGGCGGCACGCCAGCCTGAAGACACCGCGCTGCCGGGCGCCATCCGCTCGCTGATTTCCAGCCCGCAGTTCCAGGACGGCACCGATGTCAGCGCCGCTGAACGCACTGCCGTGCTGAGCCAGGTGCGCAACTATCCCGACACCCGAGCGGTTGAAAACCTGGAAGCGATGCTGGGCAAGGACTGGGTGCGTGATTTCGACCTGGGTGATACCCAGCGGGCGGCGAAGACGGTGGCGTTCCTGTCCCAGTACGATGCCGGCGACCAGGAAATCATCGCCAACACCCTGGCCCTGTTCCTGGGCGAATCAGCGCCCTACCGGTTCGAGTTCAGCGAGCACGGGGCCTACGGATCGGTGCCTTTCAGCCCCGAGGATCTGTTCCGGATCAATCCCTATTACATCGGCGCTGACAACAATCCCGTCGATACCTCGGCCCGTTCGTGGGAATCCGGCGAGCTCCGGGTGATCGGCCACACGTTCGTGCATGAGGTCAACCACATGCAGAACTGGGACCGCAGCCTGTCGCTCAATTCCTCCTACGGGTTCCATGAGGAATACCGGGCGTACTGGGTGGGGGTGAAGGCGCAGCATGGCGAAGATCCCAGCGTGGCGGACGTGATCGACCGGGTGGCGGTGTTCGTCAATCCGGGTCCGGGCTATTCGCACCTGGCCGAGCTGCTGGCTGCGGGCGGGAAGGATGCCGAGGATATCGCCGGCTACCTCAACACCATGCTGGGCCGCGAAGACATCACCATCGACAACGCCGTGGATGAAGTGAATGCGCTGGTGCAGGCGAAGAAGGACGCTGAAGACAGCGGCGCGCCGCTGCCGCCCGAACTGTCACGCCCGGCCGCAGTTACCATCGGCCCACCGGGTACCAACAACGTGACCAATGGCTAAGCTGTTTTCCACGATCGGCTGCTGCCTGCTGCTTGCAGCCCCTGTCGCCGGCTGCCAGCAGCGGCCCGTGGCCACCAGCGGAGTAACCGAAAGCGTGAGTACGCAGATGCACGATGAGTTCAACCGGCAGGTGGGCATGGCCGCGGCCCAGGCCTGGGGCTGGAATCCTGATGACGTGATGATCGAGTCCCTGGCCGGCACCGAAGCGCTGGACTGCCGCCTGCTGGGCCTGACCTCGCCCAATGCCCTGCCCAATCTGCGGCGGACGGTGGCGGTGGTGGATGGCGAAGCGGTGTTGCCCGGATCGGACGGCGCCCTGGACCGGGTGATCACGGCCTGCGGTGCGGACGCTTCCGCCGAGGCCTGGGCCGAGGCGGTGGCCGCATTCGGCGTGCCGCGGCCGGGCTACGTGGTGCGGCGGGAGCAGGAGGTATCGAGCCTTGCCCATCGTCGCGCGATGGACAACGGCGGCTACGCGCTCCACGCCCCGCGCTTCAGCCGGGACGAGCCCGGCGCGCGCGCTGTGGAATTCTTCATGACCGATATGGAAGGCGCCGAGCTGTTCCGGGTCACTGCCACCCGCGAGGGCAACGGCCCGGTGCAGGTCTCCGCCGGGCCAGCCGGCGGATCCTGAAAGCCGGGACGCCGCGGGGCGGCGTCCGGTTCCGTTCCATCAGTTTGTCCGTCAGTCTGCCCGTCAATCCTTGAGGTCGGCCGGCACCTTGCCGCCGTTTTCCTCAAGCTTGCGCATCACTGCCTTGTGCAGGGCGATGTTCTGCTCGGCACTGCCGTGCGCGCCGGCGTTGACGTTGAGCTCGGCCGCCAGCTCTTTGCGCGCGCTGAGGCTGGAATCCAGGTCGAGGAGCTTGAGCAGGTCGACGATGGAGTTGCGCCAGTCGCTCGGGCCACCCTTTTCCCCGGCCATCGCGGTCAGCACGGCTTCCACGTCCACCGGCTCGGCGGCAGCGGCTTCCGGCAGGCGCGCCGGTGGTGACACATCGGGATCGTCCTTGCTGCCGTCGAAAATGACCGGCGCCGGCTTGGCGGGTGCTGGTGCTGGTTCGGACGCCTTGGCCTTGCGGCCAAAAATGCTGTCTTTGATCTTGGAAAACAGGCTCATTGCGAAAGCTCCGGAAAGTGGAGGGCCCATTCTGCGCCCTCCACTGTGATCATCCGAGCAACAGCCGGTTGATCCGCTGCACGAACGCTGCCGGATCGGGCAGCGGCGCGCCGGCGGCGATCTCGGCCTGCTCCAGCAGCAGCGTGGCAAGATCCGCAGCCCGGGCCTCGTCGGCTTCGCCGTCGATCTTCTGCACCAGAGCGTGGCCCGGGTTGATCTCCAGCGTCGGCTTGCTGTCCGGCACGTCCTGGCCGGCCTCGCGCAGCAGGCGCGCAAGGTGCGGGGCCATTTCGTGATCGGCCAGGGCAAGGCAGGAGGGGGAATCGGTCAGCCGCGCCGAGACGCGCACGTCGGCAACCCGGTCGCCCAGCAGCTTCTTCACCTTCTCCACCAGCGGGGCGGCGGCCTCGGCGGCCTGCTCCTGCTTCGCCTTGTCGGCCTCGTCCAGCGGCAGCTCGCCCTTGGCCACGTTCTTCAGCGGCTTGCCGGCGTACTCGTTGAACTGCCCGAGCATCCACTCGTCGATGCGGTCGAACATCAGCAGCACTTCGATGCCCTTGGCCCGGAACGCCTCCAGCTGCGGGCTGCCCGCAGCGGCCTTGTAGCCGTCGGCGGTGATGTACCAGATCGCGTCCTGGTCGCCGGCCATGCGGCCGATGTAGTCATCCAGCGACACGGTCTGGGCCTCGCCCTCGCCCTTGGTGGAGGCAAAGCGCAGCAGCTTGGCGATCCGCTCGCGGTTGGCGTGGTCTTCGACGATGCCTTCCTTGAGGGTGTTGCCGAACGCCTTGAGGAAGGCGGCGAACTTCTCCGGTTCGTCGCGCGAGAGCTTTTCGATCAGGTCCAGCACGCGCTTCACGCACGCGCCCTTGATGCGGTCGAGCTGGCGGTTCTGCTGCAGGATCTCGCGGCTGACGTTCAGCGGCAGGTCGTCCGAATCCACCACCCCGCGCACGAAGCGCAGGTAGTTGGGCAGCAGCTCCTCGGCCGCGTCCATCACGAACACGCGCTTGATGTACAGCTTCAGCCCCTTGCGCTCATCGCGCCCGCCCATCATCAGGTCGAACGGCGGCTGCGACGGCAGATACAGCAGGGTGGTGAAGCTCTGGTTGCCTTCGACCCGGTTGTGGCTCCAGGCGGCGGCGTCGTTGAAGTCGTGGCCAAGCGACTTGTAGAAGTTCTGGTAGTCCTCGTCGCTGATCTCCGACCTGGGCTTGGTCCACAGGGCCGAGGCGTCGTTGACGGTTTCCCATTCCGGCGCGGCGTCAGGCTTGGTTTCCTCGCCTTCGGCCGGCTCCATCGCGGCCTTGGGCATGCGAATCGGGAAGGCCACGTGGTCGGAATACTTGCGCACCAGCGAGCGCAGCTTCCAGTCTTCCAGGAACTCGTCCTCGCTTTCCTTCAGGTGCAGCACCACGGCGGTGCCGCGCTCGGGCAGGGTGGCGGCTTCCAGCGAGTACTCGCCGCGGCCATCGCTTTCCCACTTCACCCCTTCCTCGGCGGCGGTGCCGGCGCGGCGGGTCAGCACGGTGACCTTGTCGGCGACCACGAAGCCGGAATAGAAGCCCACGCCGAACTGGCCGATCAGGCGCGCGTCGGCCTTCTTCTCGCCGTCCAGGGCTTCCAGGAAGCGGCGGGTGCCGGAACTGGCGATACTGCCGATATTCGCCACCACCTCATCGCGGGTCATGCCGATGCCGTTGTCGCGGATGGTGATGGTGCGTGCGTCCTTGTCCCAGTCCACGTCGATCCTGAGCTCGCCTTCACCGGCCAGCAGGTCGGGTTCGGCGATCGCTTCGAAGCGCAGCTTGTCGCAGGCGTCCGAGGCGTTGGAGATCAGCTCGCGCAGGAAGATTTCCTTGTGCGAGTACAGGGAGTGGGTGACCAGGTGCAGGACCTGGGCGACTTCAGCTTCGAACTTGCGAGTTTCTGTGGTCATGGATACGGGCCAGTGTTGTTGCTCCAACCGCCCGATATGCGCCCCCGCGCCCCGTTTTCAAGGTGGGGCTGCGCCACGCGCGCAGGTGACTTTCGTCCGGTGCGGCGCGTGGCGGCGGCCGGTATGTTGGCGGGAATCACCTTTCCGGAAGTCCTGCATGACCCGCAACGTCCTTGCCCTCGCACTCGCCGGCGCGCTTTTCGCCCTCCCCGCCTACGCCCAGGACGCACCGCCGCCGCCGGAGGAGCAGCAGGAACAGCAGGAACAGCAGGAAGACCGCAGCGACAACATCGAGCTGGAACAGGACGCGCTGGACGCGGCCGGCATGGATCCGGCCGAGGCGCCGCTGGAAAGCGCCCGCGGGCTGCGTGAAGACCCCGACGCCGCCGAGGACAACGGCAAGTGGAGCGTCGAATCCACCCAGGGCCAGGCCAAGACCGTCCGCTTCGAGACCAGCGAAGGCACCTGGATGGACGTGGACGTCTCGCCCGACGGCCGCAGCATCGTGTTCACGCTGCTGGGTGACCTGTACCGCATGCCGATCGGCGGCGGCGCCGCCACCCGCATCACCACCGGCCGGGCCTGGGACATCCAGCCGCGCTGGTCGCCCGATGGCAGCCGCATCGCCTTCACCTCCGACCGCAGCGGCGGCAACAACATCTGGACCATTGCCGCCGACGGCAGCGATGCGCGCCAGGTCACCGATGAGAGCTTCCGCCTGCTCAACAACCCCACCTGGACCCCGGACGGCGAGTACATCGTGGCCCGCAAGCACTTCACCTCGCGCCGCTCGCTGGGCGCGGGCGAGCTGTGGCTGTATCACGCCGGCGGCACCAGCGCCGGCATCCAGCTGGTGGAAAAGCCCAACGATCAGCAGGACATCGGCGAGCCCAGCGTGTCGCCGGATGGCCGCTACGTGTACTACTCGCAGGACGTGAGCTCCGGCGGCGCGTTTGACTACAACCGCGATCCGCACGGCGTGATCTACGCGATCAAGCGCTTCGACCGCCACACCGGCAAGAACGAGAACGTGGTCTACAGCCCGGGTGGCGCGGTGCGCCCGCAGGTGTCTCCGGACGGCCGCTCGCTGGCCTTCGTCAAACGCGTACGTGACAAGAGCGTGCTGCATCACCTGGACCTGGCCAGCGGCGAGGTGCGTCCGGTGTGGGATGGCCTCAGCCATGACCAGCAGGAAGCGTGGGCGATCTTCGGGCCGTACACCGGTTTCAACTGGATGCCGGATTCGAACGCGGTGGTGCTGTGGGCCCAGGGCGGTCTGTGGCGGGTGGACATGGGCAACGGCCAGGCCACCCAGGTGCCGTTCACCGCACAGGTCGAGCAGGTGGTGTCAGAGGCGCTGCACTTCGCCCAGCAGCTGCCGGAAGACAGCTTCAACCCGCGCATGATCCGTGACGTGGCTACTTCCGCTGACGGCGGCACCCTCGTGTTCCACGCGCTCGGCCAGCTGTGGCGCAAGTCCTTGCCCAACGGTACGCCGCAGCGCCTGACCAGCAGCCGGGGCGTGTATGAGTACCAGCCCGGCTTCAGCGCCGATGGCCGGCAGATGGTCTACACCACCTGGACCGATGAGGGGCTGGGTGCAATCCACGTGCGCGGTGCCGGCGGCACCGGCGTGGGCCGCAAGATCACCAGCGAGCCCGGCTTCTACTACCAGCCCGGCTTCTCGCCCGATGGCCGCCACGTGGTCTACAGCCGCACCGGCGGCGGCGGGCTGACCGGCAGCCTGTGGTCGGGTGACCGCGGCATCTACGTGATCCCCGCTGCGGGCGGCGATCCGGTGCGGGTGGCCGAATCCGGCCAGTCGCCGCAGTTCAACCATGACGGCAGCCGGGTGCTGTACCTGGCCGGCGGCGGCATGGAGAAGAAGCTGATGTCGGTGGGCCTGCACGGCGAGGACCCGCGCGAGGTGTTCGACCTCAAGTACGTGGACTCGGTGCAGATCAGTCCGGACGGCAAGTGGGTCGCCTTCACCGAGCTGTTCCACGCCTACGTGGCGCCGATGCCCGAGGCCGGTCGCGTGATCACCCTCAACCGCGAGACCCGCGCGCTGCCGGTGCGCCAGGTCAGCGCCGACGTGGGCAGCTACCTGCACTGGGCGGCGGACTCCAATTCCGTGCACTGGATGGTGGGCGACCGTTACCACTCCCAGCGCCTGGATCAGACCTTTGCCTTCCTGCCGGGCGCGCCGGAGGAGATCGCCGAGCCCGCGCCGGGCGGCGGCATTCCGGTCGGCCTGCAGGCGCCGGTGTACCAGCCGGATGAGGTGGTGGCGTTCACCAACGCGCGCATCGTGACCATGCGCGATGCCGAGAACGGCCAGGAAGTGATCGAGAACGGCACCATCGTGCTCAACGGCAACACCATCGCCGCGGTGGGCGCGGCCGGTGAGGTGCAGGTGCCGACGGGCGCAAACGTGATCGACGCGGCCGGCAAGACCATCGTGCCGGGCATGATCGACGTGCACGCGCACGCCTCCAACTTCGGTCAGGGCGTGGTGCCGCAGCAGAACTGGGCGTACTACGCCAACCTCGCCTTCGGCATCACCACCCTGCACGATCCTTCGGCGACGACCGAGTTCGTGTTCTCGCAGTCCGAGCTGCTGCAGGCCGGGCGCATGGTGGGTCCGCGCATGTTCTCCACCGGCACCATCCTTTACGGCGCCGACGGCGGCTTCAAGGCGGAGATCGACTCGCTCGACGACGCCCGCAGCCACCTGCGCCGGATGCAGGCCAACGGCGCGTTCTCGGTGAAGAGTTACAACCAGCCGCGCCGCGACCAGCGCCAGCAGGTGAACCAGGCCGCGCGCGAGCTGGGCATGCTGGTGGTGGAAGAGGGCGGTTCCACCTTCCACCACAACATGACCATGATCCTGGACGGGGCGACCGGCATCGAGCACAACCTGCCGATCGCGCCGCTTTACGACGACGTGGTGAACCTGTGGAAGGAAACCGACGTGCGCAACACGCCCACCCTGGTGGTGAGCTACGGCGGCCTGTCCGGTGAGTACTGGTGGTACGCCCGCGACAACGTGTGGGAAGACGCCAAGCTCAACCGCTTCTTCCCGCGCGAGACCCTGGATGCGCGCTCGATCCGCCGCGAGATCGCGCCGGACTGGGACTACAACCACATCCGCGTGGCCGAGGCGCTGAAGAAGGTGCGGGACGAGGGAGTGAAGGTGCAGGTGGGCGGGCATGGCCAGCTGCAGGGCCTGGCCACGCACTGGGAGATCTGGATGCTGACCCAGGGCGGCTTCAGCAACTTCGAAGCGCTGCGCGCGGCGACGATTGATGGGGCGGATTACATCGGCTTCGGTGCGCAGCTGGGATCGCTGGAAGTCGGCAAGCGCGCCGACCTGGTGGTGCTGGACGGCAACCCGCTGGACAACATCCGCCACACCGCCGACACCCGCTACGTGATGGTTGATGGGCGCCTGTTCGACGTCGAAGCCGACATGGCCGAGATCGGCAACCAGGCCGTGCCGGCACCGACGTTTTACTGGCAGCATCACCGCCAGGGGCAGACATTTGGCGAGACTTTCGGCCCGACCTCGATGTGCTTCGGCGTGCACTGAGGTCTCGCTGCCGCGGCGCACGTTGAGGCTCACCGCCTCACGTGCGCTGGCCCTTGTAGGAGCGCGCCATGCGCGCGAAGCCGCGTCACATTGATCATTGCGGCGAGGCGTCGGTGGTCACGTCGTGGCCGACGCCCCGGGGCAGGGCCGCAGTTCACGCGGCTTCGCGCGCATGGCGCGCTCCTACGGGGATTCCGGACCGCCGGGCCATCTGGGGCCACCGGAATGCCGCGTTCCATAAATGGCGGCGGGCCGCGGCCTGACTGTCACCCGACCCGCTTATCTGTCGGCTAGACTGAGGGTCTGCCGACGTGACAGGTGCTGTCCGTTTCCCGGCCGCGCGAGTGCCCGATGCACCGTGCCGCCGGCCTCCCCGCCAGCCATTGCCTCGCATGGCGCCGGGAAACCCGGCCGCCCGCGCCTTCTTCGCGTGGCGTGATCCGTCCCCTGGTCTTTCCGCGTGCCGTCGCCGGCGGTTGCTGCTGCGTGCGCGCCTCACAACGTCATTGGCAGGAGCTTATGTCCGAAATCATCCGCATGGGGGCCGTGTCCTACGCCCCGAAGGTCGTCACCATCTGGGAAGGCTTCAAGGTTCACCTGAAGGAGCGCGGCTTCAACTTCGACTACGTGCTGTACTCAAACTACGAGTCGCTGGTGGAAGCGCTGATGCGCGGCGACCTGCAGTTCGCCTGGAACTCGCCGCTGGCCTTCGTGCGCGCCCAGCGCATGGCCCGCGCCCGCGGCCAGGATGTGCAGGCGATCGTGATGCGCGATACCGACATGGACCTGCAGTCGGTGCTGGTAGTGCCCACCGGCAGCAAGGTCCAGAGCGTCGAGGACCTGCGCGGGGCAAAGGTGGGCTTTGGCGCGATCGACTCGCCGCAGGCCACCCTGATCCCGCTCGATCACATGCGCCAGCACGGCCTGGTGCAGGGCACGGATTACACCGCGCAGCTGTTCGACGTGCTCGGCGGCAAGCACGGCGACCACATCGGCGGCGAGCGAGACGCGGCCGAAGCGATGATCAAGGGCGAAATCGACGCTGCCTGGATGATCGCCGGCAACTACCAGGCCTTCGCCCAGGAGGGCACCCTGGCTGCGGGCACCACCCGCATCGTCGCCACCACCGGCGCCTTCGACCACTGCAACATGACCACCGCGCCCGACCTGGATCCCGCGCTGGCCAAGCGATTCGCCGACCTGCTGCTGGCGATGTCGTGGGACGACCCGGAAGTGCGGCCCCTGCTCGAGCTGGAAGGCCTGAAGGTCTGGCACCCCGGCCGTACCAGCGGCTACGCACTGCTTGAGCGCGCGGTGGATGATGAAAAGTTCTACGACGCCGAAGGCCGCATCACGGAGCAGAACTATGACTACTGAGTCCTGGCGGGATGTGCTGGAGCCGATCGTCACCGACGTGATCCTGCCGCGTGCGGCTGAGATCGATCGTGAGGCGCGCTTCCCGCGCGAAGCAATCACCGCGTTGGGCCAGTCCGGCCTGCTGGGCCTGATCAGCGCGAAGGACGTCGGCGGCATGGGCCTGGGCCTGGACGAGGCCACCCAGGTAGTCGAACGCATTGCCCGCGACTGCCCGGCCACCGCCATGGTGGTGACCATGCACTACGCCGGCACCACCCTGGTTGAAAAGCACGGCGCCGAAGACGTTCGCCGCGAGATCGCAGCCGGCCACCACCTGACCACCCTGGCCTGGTCCGAGTCCGGTTCGCGCAGCCACTTCTGGGCCCCGGTCAGCACCGCCACGGCAGATGGCGACCACGTACTGCTCAACGCCAGCAAGAGCATGGTGACCTCGGCCGGCGAGGCCGATTCCTATGTCTGGTCATCAAAGCCGGTTGACGGCGATGCCGCCAGCACCATCTGGCTGGTTGAGACCAAGCTTGACGGCCTGCAGTCGCCCAATCCCTTCGATGGCCTGGGCCTGCGCGCCAACGCGTCGGCGCCGGTGAAGGCGGCGGACGTGCGCGTGCCGATCTCCAACCGCCTGGGCGAGGACGGCCAGGGCCAGGAGCTGATGTTCAGCGACGAGCTGCCGACCTTCGTCAACCTGATCGCCTCGGTGTCCATCGGCCTCATGGAAGGCGCGCTGCAGCGGGCGGTGGCGCATGTGACCCAGACCGGCTTTGCTGCCGGCGGCAAGCTGGCCGACCTGCCTACCCTGCGTGCGCAGCTGGCCCAGGCGCGCAACGGCATCGACCAGGCGCGCGGCGTGCGCGCGCTGGCGCTGGCGTCCATTGCCAACGGCGACGAAGACATGTTCATGCGCGTACTGCAGTCCAAGGCCGTGGCTGCCGAGGCGGCCCTGTCGGTGACCGACACCGCCATGCGCGTATGCGGGGGGGCTGCCTTCCGCAAGGACGTCGGCATCGAGCGTCTGTTCCGCGACTCGCGCGCGGCGGCGGTCATGGCGCCGACCACCGACGTGATCAACGATCTGGTAGCCAGGATGATGTGCGGCATGCCGCTGATGGAATGAATACTTCAATCGATACCGACAACGTGGTGGACCTGGGTGCGCTCGGCTTCGACAGCGGCGCGCACCTGCTGGTCAAGCACGCGCTGAACACCGTGGCGGTGGGCGAAAGCGTCACCGTGCACGGCACCGCCCCCGGCTGGCAGGCGCAGCTTGCCGCCTGGTGTCGCGCCCAGGGGCATGTGATGGAAGCCGGGCCCGGGCCGGACGATGCGGTGCGCGTGCGCCGTGGTTCCGCCCAGGCCGGACGCTGGCGCGATGCCCTGCCCACCGGCCACAGCGACCCGATTGCAGACGGCGCCATCGCCGCCAGCGCCGATCCCCGCTGGGGCCTGGCCGCACGCGGCGCGTTGGTGGAGGCGGGCGCCCCGGAGATCCACTTCCGCCTGTCCGAGCGCGACGAGCTGTGGAACGAGTCCGCCGGCAATCTGTATCGGCAAGCGGTCGCGGCGCAGTGGAGCCCGGAAGAGATCGATTGGGACAACGCCCCGGTGCTGCCCGACGAGATCGAGGACGCCGTGGTGCAGGTGATGACCTTCATGGTCGAGAACGAGAACGCCGCGCTGGTGATCCCGGCGCGGTTTCTTGGCCAGCTGCACCCGCACTACCGCGAGCTGCAGGCCGCGCTGGCGATCCAGATCGCCGACGAGGCCCGCCACATCGACGTGTTCACCCGGCGCATCCGCCGCCATGGCCGCGAGCCTGCTCTGTCCACTGCGGGCGGGCAGGAATCGCTCAAGAGTCTGCTGGACGAACCCGATTATTCGGTCGCCAGTTTCCTGCTTTCAGTGCTGGGCGAAGGCACCTTCGTTTCACTGCTGAAATTCATCCAGGCCGAGGCGCCGGATCCGCTCACCCGCCAGATCGCCCGTTACGCCGCGATCGACGAGGCCCGTCACGTGGCCCTGGGCATGTCGCACCTGCTGTACCGGCTGCAGCGCGAGCCCGACTTCCGCAACCGCCTGGCGCGTGCGGTGGAAGACCGCCACGAGGCGCTGCGCCATACCGGCGGGCTGAACGAGGAAGTGTTCGATTCGCTGGTGGTGATGGCGGCCGGCGCGATCACCCCGGAGGCCATCGCGCTCGGCTCGCGCAAGGTACAGGTGCTGATCAAGGACATGGCCGACAGCCGCTACGCCAAGCTGGTGCGGCTGGGCTTTGAGCCGGATCGGGCGCGTCATCTGTCCAGTCTGCACACCCGCAACTTCATGTAGCCGGCGTCGGTGCAACCGTGATTCATGGCGGCCGGCCCGAAGTGCGGCGCTCCTACAAGGGACGAGCGGAATCGCGAGGCGTCGGGGGCGTAGCCCGGACCTGCATGCGGGCGAGGGTTGCGCCTGGTTACATCACTTCGACGCGCGGGTCGCCGGCGCGGATCTCGCCGATGATGGCGGCCTCGGCGAAGCCTTCGTTCTGGAAGATCTCCAGCACCTCGCCCAGCGCCTGCGGTGCGCAGGACACCAGCAGGCCGCCGGAGGTCTGCGGATCGGTGAGCAGGTCGCGGGCGGTCTGGTCGATGCCGGCGCCGAGTTCCACGCCCTCGCCATAGGCCGCCCAGTTGCGGCCGGAAGCGCCGGTAACCACGCCGTCGGCCGCCAGCTGCTGCACACCGGGAAGCCACGGCAGGTCGTCGTAGCGCAGGCGCACGGTGAGGCCGGCGCCGCGGGCCAGCTCCAGCGCGTGACCGAGCAGGCCGAAGCCGGTCACGTCGGTCATCGCGTGCACGCCGGGCAGCGCGGCCAGGGCCACGCCGGGACGGTTGAGGCGGGTGGTGGCGTCGATCATGGCCTGGTAGCCGGCGTCGCCCAGCACGCCGCGCTTGAACGCGGCCGACATCACGCCCACGCCCAGCGGCTTGCCCAGCACCAGCAGATCGCCCGGGCGGGCATCGGAGTTGCGGCGGATGCGGTCGGGGTGGGCAATGCCCATCGCGGCCAGGCCGTAGATCGGCTCAACCGAATCGATGCTGTGGCCGCCGGCCACGGGAATCCCGGCCTCGGCGCAGACGTCTTCGCCGCCGCGCAGGATGGCGGCAATGTCTTCGTGCGGCAGCACGTTGATCGGCATGCCGACGATGGCCAGCGCCATGATCGGGCTGCCGCCCATGGCGTACACATCAGACAGCGCATTGGTGGCGGCGATGCGGCCGAAATCGTAGGGGTCATCCACGATCGGCATGAAGAAATCGGTGGTCGCGATCAGCGCCTGTTCGTCGTTGAGGCGGTACACGGCGGCGTCATCGGCGGTGTCGTTGCCGATCATCAGCTGCGGCCATACCGGCGCGGGCGCGGCGCGCTTGAGCAGGTCGGCCAGCACGCCCGGCGCAATCTTGCAGCCGCAGCCGCCGCCATGCGACAGCGAGGTGAGACGGGGAATGGCGGTATCGGGGGAATCAGTCATGTCGGGGGAGCAATACAGGTGTGCCCCCAGTATCGCCCGCCCTGTAGGAGCGCGCCACGCGCGCGAAGCCGCGTGAATCATGGGGCCGGCATGGATGGCGGAAGGCAACAGGAGTCGAACCTGCCTGGGAGCGGCTGACGCCCCCAACCGGGTTTGAAGCCCGGCCGCGCCACCGGGCGCGCTTGCCTTCCATCTAGCGGCTGAAGTTATCACAGGCCCGGCGCGGGCCATCTCAGCGGGGTGCGCGCAGGTCCTGCAGCCAGGCGCTGTCGGGGCGCAGGAAGTGGGTGTCGCGGACGCGGCGGGTCAGACCGGTGCGGTCGAAGAATTCCAGGATCTGGATCGCGCGCTTGCGACCCAGGCCGGTGGCGTCGCGGTAGCGGGCAGCCTCCACGCCTTCGTCGCCGGCGCCAAGCTCGACCACCAGTTCGGCCAGTTCCCGCGTGCGCTCGCGGTGATAGAACAGGTCGCGCACCACCTGGAACGCATCGCCACGCAGTGCGAGCGTGCGCAGCAGGCGGCGGATGCGTTCTTCCGGCTCGGCTTCGATCCGCGCCAGGTCGCGCACCCATGGCGGGTTGTATCCCCCCGCGTGCAGATGCTCGAGCAAGCGCCCTGCCAATGCGGCCTCGTCTTCGTCCAGGGTGACGCTGTGGCCCGGCAGGTGCAGCCAGGGACCGTTGCGGCGCAGGCGACCGGCTTCGGCCAGTTCGTCCAGCAGCGCGTGCCACAGAGCCGCCGGGGCGGTGGGCAGGGCGATGCGGCGCAGGCGCGTGGCTTCCGGGCCGGGCTCGTCCGGCGTGTCGCGGTGGTAATCCGCCAGGGCCTGTTCGATGAGCGCGTGCAGGGCCTGGCGGTTGGCATCGGTGATGGCGATGGGTGCGCCGGTGCGCGGGGTCAGCCAGCGGACACCTTCCGACAGCTGCAGTCGTTCCGGCGGCAGTCCGGTGATCCGCGCCAGCGCGGTCTCATCCACGCCATAGGGGGCATGGGCGAGCAGCGGCTCCAGTCCATCGCCGTCGAGCATGGCGGTGATGCCGTCCAGCCAGGCCATGCGCTCCGGCGAGCGGCGCCGCCGCTTGGGTCCCTGCGGGTCCAGCACCCGGCCGCCACCAATGGTGCGGCTGGCCTGGGCGTCGCGGACGATGAACCGATCGCCCGGCGCAGCGCACAGCGGTTCGTCAAACACCAGCTGCACCCGACCGCGGGTGCCGGGGGCAATGCTGCTATCCGATAGCGGCACCGCGTGCGCCAGGCGCCTCGCGGTGCCCAGGTGCACGTGCAGCGGCGCCCAGTTGCCCACCGCGGTGTCGGCACCTTCCAGCAGCTCCAGCTCCACGTCGATATTGCGGCTGGCCACGAAGGCGCGGGCATCGGCGATCCAGTCGCCGCGGCTGATGGCGTCCTTGGCAATGCCGCCCAGGTTGAGCGCGCAGCGCTGGCCGGCCCGGCCGTCGGCGCTGGGCTGGTTCTGGGCGTGCACGGTGCGCACGCGCACCGGCTTGCCGGCTGGAGCCAGCACCAGACGCGCGCTGTCGTCACCGGCCACCACCCTGCCGCCGACCACGGTGCCGGTGACCACGGTGCCATGGCCGGCCAGGGTGAACACGCGGTCGATGGCGAGGCGGAACAGTCCGCCGTCATCCCGTGCGTTCCAGCCGGCGGCGGCTTCATGCAGGTGGGCGCGCAGCGCGGCCACGCCCGGGTCTCCTGGGTTGGTGGCGCTGACCGCGAACACCGGTGCGCCTTCAAGGGCGCCGCCCTGCAGCAGGGCTTCAATGTCGGCGCGCACCTGGTCCAGGCGCTCGGCATCCACGCGATCGGCCTTGCTCAGCGCCACCGCGCCGCGCTCCACGCCCAGCAGGCCGAGGATGGCCAGGTGCTCGCGGGTCTGCGGCATCAACCCGTCGTCGGCGGCCACCACCAGCAGGCCGAAATCGATGCCGCTGGCCCCCGCGGCCATGGTGTGGATCAGCTTCTCGTGGCCGGGTACGTCAACAAAGCCGAGCACCTCGCCGGTGGGCATCGGCGCGTACGCGTAGCCCAGCTCGATCGAGATGCCGCGCGCCTGTTCTTCCTTCAGCCGGTCGGTCTGCACGCCGGTGAGCGCACCTACCAGCGTGGTCTTGCCGTGATCGATGTGCCCGGCGGTGCCGACGATCATGCGCGCAGTCCTTCAAGCTGCTGCAGGAAGGCGGCTTCGTCGCGTTCCTCCAGGCAGCGCAGGTCCAGCCACAGCGCATCGTCGTTGACACGGCCGATGACGGGGCGCGGCAGGTCGCGCAGGGTCTTCGCCAGGCGGCTGAGCGCGCGACCGCTGCTGCCCTTGCCCTGGTGGCGCAGCGCCAGGCCGAAGCTCGGCAGGGCTTCGACCGGCATGGCGCCGCTGCCGATCTGGCTGTCCATGGGTTCGGCGCGGATGGCCCAGCCTTCGCCCAGCGCGTGCTGAAGTGCCGGCCGCAGGCGCCCGGCCTGCTCGCGCAGGGCGGCCGGGCGGCGCAGCATCAGGCGCAGCGTGGTCAGCCGTTCGGGCAGCAGCTCCGGCGAGCGGTACAGGGCCAGCACCGGCTCCAGCGCGGCCAGGGTCAGCTTGCCGACGCGCAGCGCGCGCTTGAGCTGGTTGCGGCGGATTTTGTTGATCAGGTCGGCGCGGCCCACGATCAGCCCCGCCTGCGGCCCGCCCAGCAGCTTGTCGCCGCTGAAGGTGACCACGTCGGCGCCGGATTCAAGGGTCGCGCGCACCGTGGGCTCGGCGGGCAGGCCCCACTGCGCCGGGTCGATCAGCGAGCCGCTGCCCAGGTCCACGCCCAGCGGCAGCCCATGTTCGCGCGCGATTGCGGCCAGCTCTGGGGTGCCGACGCTGGCGGTGAAGCCTTTGATCGCATAGTTGCTGCAGTGCACCTTCATCAGCATGGCGGTGCGTTCGCCGATGTTGCCGCTGTAATCGGCCGGGTGGGTGCGGTTGGTGGTGCCCACTTCCACCAGCTTCGAACCGGCGCGCTTCATGATGTCGGGGATGCGGAAGGCGCCGCCGATCTCCACCAGCTCGCCGCGCGAGACGATCACCTCGCGCCGGTTGGCCAGCGAGTTCAGCATCAGCAGCACCGCGGCGGCGTTGTTGTTGACCACGGTGGCGGCCTCGGCGCCGGTGAGTTCGCACAGCAGGCCTTCCACCAGGTCGTCGCGGTCGCCGCGGGCGCCGCGCCCCAGGTCGAATTCCAGCGCCATCGGCGCGGTCATCGCCTCCACTACCGACTGCACCGATTCGTCGGGCAGCACCGCGCGGCCGAGGTTGGTGTGCAGCACGGTGCCGGTCAGGTTCCACACCGTGCGCAGGCGCGGGCGGGACTGTTCTTCCAATGCCTGCTGCGCCGCGACGGCGATGGTTTCAGGCGCCAGGGCGGCGGGATGCAGGCTGCCGGCCAGGGCGGCCTGGCGCAGTTCGCCCAGCTGGTCGCGCAGGGTGGCTGCCACCCGGGTATGGCCGTGCGCCGCCAGCAGCGGGTCCAGCGCAGGATCACGCAGCAGCCGATCCAGCGAAGGGATGGCGTTGGCGGCCACGGGGGCGTCTGGGGCCGGTGTGCGCGGCACGGCTTCTCCGGGGGAAGTGGGGTCTTCGCAGCGTACTGCACGGCAGCGAAACAGGTTAGGCCAAAGCCTGGCGTTGCAGCCAGCAATGCAACAAAGGCCGTCCAAAATTGCCGAATGGTAGAATGGATGGCCTATTCATCCGTATGGTCAGGTGCAGCAAGTTGCATTTCCGCGAACTGTCTTTCGAAGAGCAGCTCGAAGAGCTCAACGTCCATCTCGATGTGCCGTACGTGCCATCGGAAGAGCGGGTGGTGAAGGCCATCCTCGAACTGGGCGGGGTGGATGCCGATGACGTGCTGTACGACCTGGGCTCGGGGGATGGCCGCATCGTGGTCGCCGCCGCACACCTTCGCGGTGCCCGCGCAGTAGGCGTCGAGATCGACCAGGCGCGGGTGCGCGAGGCCGAGGAATACGCGGCCCAGATGGGCGTCGAGCACATGGTCAGCTTCATTGAGTACGACCTGTTCCACGCCGATTTCAGCCCGGCCACCGTGGTCACCATGTACTTGCTGCACAGCGTGAACGTGGACCTGCGCCCCCGCCTGCTGGACGAGCTGCGGCCCGGCACCCGGGTGGTATCGCATGCCTTCGACATGGGCGACTGGAAGCCCGACCGCCGCGTGTCCTCGGGCGGGGTGAGCCTGTTCCTGTGGATCATCCCGGCCAAGGTGGCCGGCACCTGGGACTGGCTGGCCGGTGAGCGCCACTTCCGGGTCAACCTGCGCCAGACCTACCAGCGGGTCACGGGCGAGGCCTGGGTGGATGGACGCCCGGCCACGCTGGAAAAGGCGGTGCTGTGGGGCGACTGGCTGGAGCTGGTGATCCGCCCGGCGGGCCAGGAAGAAGCCGAAACCCTGTTCATGCGCTGCGGCCGCAACCGCTGGACCGGTCATGGTGGAGAGCATCAGGGCGTGATTGCCGCCCGCCTGGATGCATGACCCCCGACCCGGGCACGTAGGCTCTGCGTGGGCCTAGAATGACCCGCTTGTGGATCGGGGACCCAGCTGCATGCAGACCTTGAAGAAACAGGACGTCGTCGCCCTTGGCTTCATGACCTTCGCGCTGTTCCTGGGCGCGGGCAACATCATTTTCCCGCCCATGGTGGGGCTCGAATCAGGCCCGCACCTGTGGTGGGCGGTGCTCGGCTTCCTGCTGACCGGCGTGGGCCTGCCGCTGCTGACCATCGTGGCCCTGGCCCGCGTGGGCGGCGGCATGATCGCGCTGACGTCGCCGATCGGGAAGGTGGCCGGCACCATCCTCGGTGTTGCGGTGTACCTGGCCATCGGCCCGCTGTTTGCCACGCCGCGCACCGCCACGGTTTCGTTCGAGATAGGCATCGCGCCGTTCATCGGTGATGGCTCGGCCACGCTGTTCGGCTATTCGGTGGTGTATTTCGGGCTGGCGATCCTGATCGCGCTGTTCCCGGGCCGGCTGATCGACAACGTGGGCAAGGTGCTGACCCCGGCGCTGCTGGCAGCGCTGGCAGTCCTTGGCGCAGCGGCCTTCTTCAACCCGGCCGGCGGCGCTGGCGTGCTGACCGCGGCGTATGAATCCGCGCCGCTCTCGCAGGGCTTCGTCCAGGGCTACCTGACCATGGACGCGCTGGGCGCGCTGGTGTTCGGCGTTGTGATCGTCTCCGCTATCCGTGACCGCGGGGTGGACAACGATTCGCTGGTGACCCGCTACGCGATCATCGCCGCGCTGATCGCGGCCGTGTGCCTGAGCCTGGTGTACATCGCGCTGGCCTACCTCGGGTCGGGCAGTGGCAGCGTAGCGCCCGCGGCCGAAACCGGCGTGCCGCTGCTGACCGGCTTTGCCCGCCACGCCTTCGGTGCGCCGGGCGGCGTGTTGCTGGCTGCGGTGATCATCCTGGCCTGCATGACCACCGCCGTGGGCCTGATCAGCGCCTGCGGCGTGTATTTCAGCCGCCTGCTGCCGGTGTCGTACCGCACGGTAGTGATCGTGGTGGGCCTGCTCTCGATGGTCCTGGCCAACCAGGGGCTGGCGCAGATCATCGCGGTCTCGGTGCCGGTGCTGGTGGGCATCTATCCGATCGCGATCACCCTGGTGGCTCTCAGCCTGGCCATGCCGCTGTGGCGTTCGCCGCCGCGGGTGTTCGTGCCGGCGATGGCGGTGGCCACGGTGTTCGGTGTGATTGATGCCCTGATCGCCGCCGGCTTTGACGGCTGGGTTCCGGAGTGGCTGTATCTGCTGCCGGGCTCGTCGATCGGGTTGGGCTGGTCGGTGCCGGTCGTTGTGATGGTCGTACTGGCCGTCGTGGCAGACCGTGCGCGGGCGGCGCCCGCTCCGCAGCCCGGCTGAGCCGGCGCCAATTCAACCCCGGGGATCACCCATGTCCGCACTGCCCGCTTTCCTGCGTCGCCCGAGCCTGGTCACCCAGATTGTCATTGCCCTGATCCTCGGCACCCTGGTCGGGGTGGTCTGGCCGAGCGTTGGCGCCGCCACCGAGCTGCTGGGCACCGCTTTCGTCAGCGCGCTCAAGGCCGTGGCGCCGGTGTTGGTGCTGGTGCTGGTGGCCGCCGCGATTGCCGGCCACAGCGGCGGAGGGGGCACCCACATGCGCCCGATTCTGGCGCTGTACCTCATTGGTACCGTGGGCGCGGCGCTCATCGGCGTGAGCGCCTCGTTCCTGTTTCCCACCAGCCTGGTGCTGAAAGTGGATCCCAACATGGCCATGTCGCCGCCGGGCGGGATCGGTGAAGTGCTGCGCAGCGTCGCGCTGCAGATCTTTGAAAACCCGGCCAAGGCCATGGCCGAGGCCAACTACATCGGCCTGCTGGCCTGGGGCATCGCCCTGGGGCTCGCCCTGCGCAAAGCTGGTGAAGGTATCCGCACCGGCCTGGCGGACCTGGCCGAGGCGGTGGCCACGGTGGTGCGCTGGGTGATCCGGCTGGCGCCGCTGGGCGTGTTCGGCATCGTGGCTTCCACGTTGGCCGATTCGGGCCTGGGCGTGCTGGTCGACTACGCGCACCTGCTGGCGGTGCTGCTGGGCGCGATGCTGACCGTGGCATTGGTGCTCAATCCGCTGATCGTGTTCGCAGTGACCCGGCGCAATCCGTATCCGCTGGTGCTCACGTGCCTGCGTGAGAGCGGGATCACCGCATTCTTCATCCGCTCTTCGGCGGCCAACATCCCGGTGAACCTGGCCTTGGCCAAGCGCCTGGGGTTGCATGAGGCGACCGCATCGGTGGCCATCCCGCTGGGCGCGGCGATCAACATGGCCGGCGCGGCGGTGACCATTTCCGTGCTGACCCTGGCCGCGGTGCATACGCTGGGGATTCCTGTGGACCTGCCCACTGCGCTGCTGCTGAGCGTGGTGGCGGCGATCGGCGCCTGCGGAGCTTCCGGCGTACCGGGCGGCTCGCTGCTGCTGATCCCGCTGGCCTGCGGGCTGTTCGGCATTGATGCCGACATCGCCATGCAGGTGGTGGCGATCGGCTTCGTGGTCGGCGTGGTGCAGGACTCGGCCGAGACGGCGCTGAACTCCTCCACCGACGTGGTGTTCACCGCCGCGGTGTGCCAGGCGCGCGAATCGTCCTGAACCGGTGTTCCGCGTCGGCCGACCTGCGAAAAGCGCCCGATCCCCTTAGGTCGGGGCTACGCCCCCGACACCCCGTAATTCGTCCGGCACGGCGCCGTTGATTCCCCCTGTAGGAGCG